>JAQUWF010000062.1 GCA_028692975.1 Lachnospiraceae bacterium | reverse complement strand
GCAGCGGTGAGTAACTGTCTTCTGTCACCGATAATACGTCTTCTTCTTGGATTGAACTCTGTGATAACGAATTCGATCTCCTGATCTGCATATTTGCTCAGATCCTTTTCATAGGAATCAGATACCAGACTGGCTGGGATGAATACTCTTGCTTCATCCACAACAACGCTTAAACCGCCGTTCAATACCTGAGCTACTTTTGCTGTTAATACTTCTTTGCTCTCAAATGCTTCTTCTAATTTCTTGTTGCCCTTTTCGGCAGCAAGTCTCTTATAAGTAAGTAAAACCTGTCCCTCGCCGTCATTAACCTTGAGTACCTTTACTTCCATGGTATCGCCAGGTTTAACGATCGTTGTCAGGTCTACGTTAGATTCGTTGCTGTACTCGTCTCTTGTAAGGATTCCATCTGCTTTGTATCCAATGTTCAAATAGATAACATCTTCCTTCACATCGATGACTGTACCTTCGACAACTTCTCCATTCCTTATAGTTTTAAATGATTCTTCCAGCATTTGTTCAAAACTCATTTCTGACATGTTTTGAAACCTCCTCGATAATATTATTTGGGGTTGACGCCCCTGCTGTAATACCTACGCAACTAATGGATTGAATAGCTTCTAGATCCAAATCAACGAGTGTCTGTATATAGTAAGTTTGATTGCATTCTTTCCTACATATCTCGTAAAGCTTTTGCGTATTAGAGCTGTGTTTGCCACCTATGACAACCATAGCATCCACACCTTTTGCAATCTTTTGTGCTTCTGTCTGTCGTTCCTCGGTTGCATTGCAAATGGTATTTTTAACTACTCTATCATACCTCATTTGGCCTAAAATTTCAACTAAATCTTGAAATTTATTGTAATTAAATGTCGTCTGGGACACAATGCATACATCCCGGTCGATTTTCCCAAGGAAATCAAGGGCTTCTTTTTCGTTCTCAATCACCGTGACCGGACCCTGGCACCAGCCTTTTATGCCTTCCACTTCCGGATGCTTGTCATTACCGATTATTACAATATGCCGACCAGTTTTGCTTTGTTCCTCCACTGCCCGATGGATCTTCTTCACGAAGGGACAGGTAGCGTCCACACACTCCAGCCCCTGGGCCTCGATAGTCTTGTAAACACTCTTTGGAACGCCGTGGGAACGGATGATCACCACGCCGCTGGTAAGACTTTTTAATTCCTCCATGGACTGCAGTACGATCACGCCACGCTTTTCCATGTCTGATACCACTTCTTCATTATGGATAATCGGCCCAAGCGTATAGATCTGCCTGTCCGTCTTTTCCAGCTGCTCATATACAGTATTTACCGCCCGCTTCACACCGAAGCAGAAACCGGATGATTTAGCGACTATTACATTCATAGATTTCGATAATCCTCTCCACTACTTCTTCTATATTCATATGGGACGAATCCACCAGCACAGCGTCCTCCGCCTGAGCCAGCGGTGAGATCTCCCTGTGCATATCCCGGTAATCCCGCTCAGCGATATCCTTCTCGATCTGCTCCAGGTCACAGGTCTCGCCCTTGGCACAAAGTTCCTCGTAGCGGCGCTGCGCCCGTGTGTGAGTGCTGGCCGTCAGATAGATTTTCACCCTTGCATTGGGCAGCACCTTGGTCCCAATATCGCGACCGTCCATGACCACGCTCTTGCTGGCAGCCAGTTTCTGCTGAAGAGACACCAGTTTTTCCCGCACCTTTGGATTGACCGAACTGGCCGACGCCATATTGCCCACTTCCTCTGTGCGCAGATACGGTGTCACATTCTCTCCGTTTAACAGCACCTGCTGTTCGCCGTTTTCGTATGCGATGGAAATATCCGCCTGTCCACAGGCTTCCTCGATACGCTCTGTCTCCTCCGGCTTGATATCCTTCCGGATAAAATAATAGGCCATAGCTCGGTACATGGCACCTGTGTCCACATAGATAAATGAAAGCTGCCTGGCTATACGCTTTGCTATGGTACTCTTTCCAGCCCCTGCCGGTCCGTCGATTGCAATATTGATAATCATCGATTCATCTCTCCTTGTATCTGTTTTATACTATATTTACTCTCCCAATGCCGCAGCATAAGCCGTGGACCATGCCACCTGCAGATTAAAACCGCCGGTCAGCGCATCCACATCCAGCACCTCGCCTGCAAAATAAAGCCCCTTGATTTTCTTGGACTCCATGGTCTTTGGATTGACCTCCCTGACACTGACTCCGCCCTTGGTGATGATAGCCTCCTTGAAGTCACGCAGTCCGGTGATGGTCATGGGGAATCTCTTTGTGACCGCAACCAGGTTTTTTCGTTCTTCCCTGGATATCTCATTGACCTTCTTTTCGGGATTGATTCCCGATAAACGGATCATGACAGGCGTCAGTTTCGCCGGATAAAGACCTCCTATCACATTCTTGAACTGCTTATTCCGCCCTTCCTCAAAATCACGCAGGATACGCTCGTCCAGTTTTTCCTCTGACAGAGCCGGTTTCAGGTCGATATAGCCCTGCACCGCCTTCTTCTTGATGATGGGTCCCACCATGGCACTGGCCGTCAAAACAAGGGGTCCTGTGATGCCAAAATGTGTAAACAGCATTTCACCAAAATCCGAATACAACATTTTCTGTTCATCATAGATAGACAGGGATACATTCCGCAGGGACAATCCCTGGAGTTCCTTAACATAGTCTTCTCTGGTATTCATGGGCACCAGGGATGGATACAGATCCGTCACCGCAAGCCCTGCCTCTTTTGCAAAGCGGTATCCGTCTCCTGTTGAGCCCGTAGTCTGGTAAGAGAACCCGCCCGTGGCTACGATCACCCGATCCGCCCCAAGAAACGCTTCCTTCTGCCCCTCATCCTCCATAAAAACGCCATCGCATTGATTATTATCAATATGAAGCCGCAGAACCTTCGTATTCAGACGTATGCGCACACCCAGCCTACGCATTTTCTCATGGAGGGCATCGATCACATCCCAGGCATGATCCGACTCCGGAAACACACGATTCCCCCGCTCCACTTTGTATTCCACGCCACTCTGCTCAAAGAAATCCATCACATCAAAGTTATTATATCCATAAAAGGCACTATACATGAATTTAGAATTGCTCATAATACTGTCAAATAATTCTTCCATGGTCCCGGCATTGGTAAAATTGCAGCGGCCCTTTCCCGTAATATACAATTTCTTCCCCAGTTTCTCATTCTGCTCCAGACAGATGACCTCGTCACCCATCTGTGCCGCAAAAACCGAGGCAAACATCCCGGCAGCACCGCCGCCCACAACAATCGTCTTACGCATCCTGTCTTTCTCCTTTACGTGGGATTAACTGCATGTCCGGATCCAACTGGTTTATCTCGTCATGGGTATCCACCGGATAATCCTCCCAGACCCTGTCCAAAGTTTCCAGATTATCCAGAACCTTCTGTTTCTTCCGAAGACTCAGAGCGATGACCAGCGCATTGATCACACTAAGCGGTGCCACCATAGAATCCACAATGGTGGATAATTCACTCTTCGCCAGCAGATTACAGGAAGAATACAGATTCATAGGGGAATGTTGCGTATCCGTCAGGGCGATCACCTTGGCACTGCGGCTGTTGGCAAACTCCAAAGCCTTCAAAACCCGCATAGAATACCTGGGAAAGCTAATCCCAATCACCACATCCCGCTCATTCACATGGAGCATCTGCTCATAAATCTCACTGGCACTATTCGTATGCACCAGCCGCACATGTTCAAAAATCGTATTCAGATAAAAAGCCAGCAGTTCCGCAAGCGGAGCACAATTGCGCACCCCGATCACATAAATATCCCGCCCCCGGCAGATCGTATCACAAGCCAGGTCAAAAACCTCCTGCTTCATATCTGCCAAAGTCTCATGTATCTGATGCGCATCCGAAGTCAAAACCTCCTCCAGCACCGTAGCATTCCGTACTCTCTTCGCGTTCTGCAGTTCCTCTATCCGTCCCACAATCGTTTCCTCATTTCTTTACAACATTAAAAATTATTATAGCACAAAAAAACCTCCCCGACCACTGTCGAGGAGATTTTAATTCTAAATATTAAACCGGATAAGCTCCGTTTTCAGTATCCGCTTCCGTAGCATCCACCTTAGTCTTCTGCGCATCTCTATACTTGAAGAAATCCGTAGCAACCTGGGGGAACAGAGCGTAAGACAGAACGTCCTCATCCTGCTCTTTGTACTGAGCCATCTCTTTTTCAAGCGTATCCAGCTCGTCCGGAATCAGATCAGCAGGACGGCAGGTAATAATCTCTGCATCCCCGATACATTTCTTCTGAACTTCAGGATTAAAAGGTTTAGCCGTAGCGCCATACTGTCCGCTTAAGACAGCCTTGGTCTCTTTGGTAACCATCTTGTAACGCTCACCCATAATAACATTGAAAACAGCCTGCGTACCAACGATCTGAGAAGAAGGAGTAACCAGCGGGCATTCACCCAGATCCTTACGAACTCTCGGAACCTCTTCCAGAACCTCATAGTACTTATCTTCTGCATGCTGCTCTTTCAACTGAGAAGTCAGGTTAGAAAGCATACCGCCTGGAACCTGATATAACAGAGTCTTGATATTAACACCAAGGTTCTTAGGATTGAGCAGACCGCTGTCCAGAGCCTCATCACGGATCGGACGGAAATAATCAGCGATCTCAGCCAATAATTTCTGATCCATACCAGTGTCATAAGGAGTACCCTTGAAAGTCTCAACCATAACTTCAGTAGCCGGCTGAGAAGTACCCATAGCAAATGGAGACATAGCAGTATCGATAACATCAACACCAGCCTCAACAGCCTTCATATAAGTCATTGAAGCAACACCGGAGGTGTAATGTGTATGCAGCTCGATCGGCAGATCAGTAGCCTCTTTCAAAGCACCAACCAGTTCAGTAGCCTGGTAAGGAAGCAGCAGGCCGGCCATATCCTTGATACAGATAGAGTTCGCACCCATCTCTTCGATTTTCTTAGCCATAGTAGTCCAGTATTCCAGCGTATAAGCATCACCCAGAGTATAAGAAAGAGCCACCTGAGCCTCCGCCTTCTCCTTGTTGGATGCAGTAACTGCTGTCTGCAGGTTACGCAGGTCGTTCATACAGTCAAAGATACGGATAATATCAATACCATTCGCAACAGATTTCTGTACGAAATATTCAACCACATCATCTGCATATGGACGATATCCAAGGATATTCTGTCCACGGAACAGCATCTGTAATTTGGTGTTCTTGAATCCATCACGGAATTTGCGAAGTCTTTCCCATGGATCTTCATGCAGGAAACGGATAGAAGCATCAAAGGTTGCTCCACCCCAGCACTCAACAGCATGGTAACCAACCTGGTCCATTTTCGGAACGATTGGCATCATCTGCTCCGTTGTCATTCTTGTAGCAATCAGAGACTGATGTGCGTCACGCAGAATCGTCTCTGTAAGTTTAATAGGTTTCTTAGCGATTTCTGACATTTATTTTATTCCTCCTTAATATTAGACTCCAAAGATAGCCATGAATGTTCCGGCTGCTACAGCAGTACCGATAACACCGGCCACATTTGGTCCCATGGCATGCATCAACAGGAAGTTCGTAGGATCTGCCTCGGCACCCACCTTCTGGGATACACGTGCCGCCATTGGTACGGCAGAAACACCTGCAGAACCGATGAGCGGATTGATCTTTCCACCGGAAAGCTTACACATAAGTTTTCCAAACAATACACCACCCGCAGTACCGACAGCAAACGCGATCAGACCAAGACCAACGATTTTCAGAGTGTCCCAATTCAGGAATGCTTCCGCGCTGGTGCTGGCACCAACAGAAGTTCCCAGTAAGATAACTACGATATACATCAGAGCGTTGGAAGCGGTCTCTGTTAACTGTTTTACCACGCCACTCTCTCTGAACAGGTTACCGAGCATCAGCATACCAACAAGTGGTGCCGTAGTCGGAAGGATCAAACATACTACAATCGTGATAACGATAGGGAATAAAATTTTCTCCAGTTTGGAAACAGGACGTAACTGATCCATTTTGATCTTACGTTCTTTTTCAGTCGTAAATAATTTCATGATTGGCGGCTGGATGATTGGTACCAGGGACATATAAGAATATGCCGCAACCGCAATCGGTCCCATAAGGGCTGTCTGTCCCAGCTTACCAGCCAGGAAGATAGAGGTAGGGCCATCGGCTCCACCGATAATAGAGATAGCTGCTGCTGCTTTTCCGTTGAATCCAAGCAGGATAGCCAGGAAATAAGCACTGTAGATACCTAACTGTGCCGCTGCTCCCAAAAGGAAGCTCTTCGGATTGGCGATCAGCGGACCAAAGTCCGTCATGGCACCAACACCCATGAAGATCAGTGACGGTAAGATACTCCATTCATCCAAAATATAGAAATAATGAAGCAGACCACCTACACCGTTGGATGCATCTTCCGGAGCGATCATGATGTCCGGATAAATATTTACCAGAAGCATACCAAATGCGATTGGAACCAGAAGTAATGGTTCGAATCCTTTTTTAATTGCCAAATACAGAAATACGCAGGCCACAAGGATCATTGCGTAGTTGCCCACGGTCAGATTAAAAAACGCTGTCTGGTGTAAAAGATTTGACAATGTATCTGTAATGTAAGACATTCTTTTACCTCCTATGGTATTTGATGGGGAATTAGTTCATTGAAGCCAGTACATCCCCTGATTCAATAGCATCGCCAACACTTACGTTGATGCCAGCAATCGTACCATCCTGAGGTGCAACAACCGGGATTTCCATTTTCATGGCTTCCAGAATAACAACGGTGTCACCAGCTTTTACAGCCTGGCCAACACTTGCTTCTACCTTGAACACTTTGCCAGGTACAGAAGCGGTTACTTCTATTCCGCCTGCTGCTGCGGCCGGTGCTGCTGCTACAGGTGCTGCCGGTGCTGCCTTTGGTGCTGCTGCTACAGGTGCTACAGGTGCTGCGCTTCCTGTTCCTTCTTCAACAGTTACGTTATAAGCTGTTCCATTAACAGTAATTGTATAATTTTTCATCTTGAAATTCCTCCTGTGATTAGGCTCTCTGCCATTTATTTGATTTCACTCGTTTGATTGAACGTACTACAAAGCTGTCTGTAGATGTATTTTCGGATGCCGCAATGGCTGCTGCGATAACAGCGACTAATTCGCCATCGTCAACCAGTTCTTCCTGTACAGCCGGTGCTGCTACAGGTGCCGGTGCTGCTTTCTTTGTTTCCACGGCTGGTTTTGCCTTTTTGTTTACTGCTGCGTTGACAAACTTGAAGCAGTAGATCAGTGCGCTCAAGCCAAGCAGCATAAGGAATACGATAACAACACCCATGAGTGTGTTCATACCTGCCGTGGCCATTTTTGAGCTCATGCTCGCCTCGTCATCACTGGTGGAATAATTCTCTACAAATACTTTAACCGGTGTTCCGGTCTCATTGAAGGCAACGGTGAAAGCCATCTGCTCCCCATCCTCGCCGGTTGCTACTACTTTTCCTTCGAATCCGCTGTCAGAAGATACTGCGGGCTCAACAACTGCTTCTGTGATCGTACCATGTGCCTCTTCAAAAGAGCTCCATGCTGCTGAAAAACTATTGTCAAAGATCGGGGATACATAACTGCTTCCCTGATCCAGATAAGCCTGCAAAGACGCGTAGGTATTCTGCTGCATCGTTTTTGCCAGATTGTCTAAGATGCTGGTAATGGAGTCATTGTTTTTTTGCTCTAAGGTCTCCGTACTGGAGGTATCCTCTGCTTTATCAGTGGAACCGCAGCCGACCAGAGCGAAAATGCATGTCATGACTGCAAACAGCATCAGCACTTTCTTTAAGTTCTTTTTCAATTTAGCCACCTCACTTAAACCGTGCCATGTTTTTTATTTGGACGATTCTCTCTTTTTGTGAATAACATCTCAAAAGCACCAATGACATATTTTCTTGTGTCTTCTGCTTCGATGATGGTGTCCACATATCCGCGTCTTGCTGCTGCTTCCACACTTGACTGAAGCGCTGCATATTCTGCTGCTTTTTCATTGATGGTCTCTGCATCAGAGTCTGCGTACATGATCTTTGCTGCTGCTTTTGCATCCATCATACCGATCTGAGCGGTCGGCCATGCGAATACCATATCTGATCCGATAGACTTGCTGTTCATCGCAAGATATCCGCTTCCGTACGCATTGCCTACGATAACGGTAACCTTCGGAACGGTTGCATTTGCAAAAGAGTAGATCAGTTTTCCAACTGATTTTGCCATATGCTTCTCAGAGCATTTAGTTGCTTCATAACCCTTTACATTTACAAGAGTCAGCACCGGAATGCTGAATGCATCACAGAAATCAACGAATTCTGCTGCTTTTTTAGCGCCTGCGGAAGACATTGCACCCTTGAAGGATTCTGCCAGAGTACCACTCTCATCGTAAACTTCACTTCTGTTGGCTACTGCACCTACAGTCATACCGTTGAGACGGATAAATCCGGTAACCATGCTCTTCGCATAATCTTTTTTCACTTCCAGGAATACGTTGCTGTCGCTGATCTTTGAAAGTGCGATAGAGGTATCTCCTGCACAGTTGGCCAGATCTGCACATACACGATTCAGGTCGTCTGTACATTCATCATAAGACATGTCATCTTCGTTGTTGCATGGAAGCATGTTAACCAGTGCTCTCATGTTTGCGAAGATCTCAGCCTCTTCTCCTACGAAATCAACCAATCCTGCTTCGCTCTGGAATGCAGCGCTGGAAGTATCGCATTTGTCTTTGCTGTTTCCATCGATGGCGTTCGGTGCATTTACAAACAGTCTGCCCTTTTTGGATTCCATAAAGGTAAAGTCTGTCAGTGCCGGAACTACTGCAAGTCCGCCGCCACATGTACCAAAGATGCCGGTAATCTGTGGGATAACGCCGGAAGCCATGGTCTGGCTCATGTAGATCTCGCCAAATCCGTTTAATGCATCGCTTGCTTCCTGGAGACGCAGGCCTGCGCAATCGATCAGTCCGATCACAGGGGCACCTGTCTTCATGGCAAACTTGTAAAGATTTGCGATTTTTTTGGCATGCATTTCACCGATCGTACCGTTTAAAACGGATACATCCTGGCTATATACATAGACCAGATTACCATCGATTACTCCATAACCGGTAATGACACCGTCTGAAGGTGTTTCTTTTGCAGTTAAATTGAAATCTGTGCTGCGAGCAGTAACCTGTCCGCCGATCTCAACAAAACTGTTTTCGTCAAGCAAAGAAGCGATTCTTGTACTTGCTAAGCTTTGTGCTGTACTCATTCTTCAGCCCTCCATTTTTTTATTTTAAACTAAAACTATAACCAATTTTCAGCCAATTATAATTGTACCCTGTTTTTGATAATTTTTCAACACTTTTCGGGTTAATTTTGACAATAAAATAACGAAATCTGATAAATGTTAAATCTTCGTGATATATTCGTCATCATCCTGTACTATTTTCCCATCTACATGTATAATTACCATGATAACGTAGATTTTATACTGTATAAAACAAACGGAGGATTTGCCATGAAAATTTTATTCTATGATACAAAGGAATACGATCAGGAATATTTTGAGAAATATCTGCCGGAATATCCCGGCATTGAAATCGAATTCGCCAAGGCTGAGCTGCAGAAGCAGACGGTCTCGCTGGCCAATGGATGTGATGCAATCTGTTCTTTCGTCAATGCAGATGTGAACCGCGAGGTGATGAAACGGCTGGCTGACATTCATGTCCGGCTTCTGCTGCTGCGCTGTGCCGGATTTAATCAGGTCGATCTGAAAGCCGCTAAGGAATACGGCATCACCGTCATGCGTGTGCCTGGATATTCTCCCGAAGCCGTTGCGGAACATGCTATGGCACTGACTCTCACTGCCTGCCGCCGCATCCACAAAGCTTATAACCGCGTCCGTGAAAATGATTTCAGCCTTCCTGGTCTCACAGGCGTGAATCTCTATCAGAAGACTGCCGGGATCGTTGGTACAGGAAAGATCGGGGCTGCCATGGCCCGCATCTGTCACGGATTTGGCATGAAGGTGATTGCTTATGATGTGTATGAAAATAAGGATTTGGATTTCGTCACTTATGTTTCCCTGGACGAGCTGCTGTTCCAAAGTGATTTGATTTCCCTGCACTGCCCGCTCACGGAGGAGACCCATCATCTGATTGATATTGATGCGATCTCCAAAATGAAGGATGGGGTTATTCTGGTCAACACTTCCCGCGGGGGATTGATTAAGACAGATGATCTGATCGAAGGAATTCGTATGCACAAGTTTTTTGCGGTCGGGCTGGATGTATATGAGGAGGAAAAGACATATGTTTATGAGGATTACTCTTCTCATATCCTGTCCCACTCGACTACAGCAAGGCTGCTTTCTTTCCCAAATGTGGTGATCACTTCCCATCAGGCGTTTTTTACGCAGGAGGCTCTGACGGCTATTTGTACGACTACGTTGGATAATGCGAAGGCATTTGCGGAAGGGAAAACGAATGGGAATGAAGTGGTAGCATAAGGGGACGCCCGGGGGTGCGTGCTCCTTTCAAAAACGAGGCAACAAATTGCGGAACTAATCTCCAAGAAGCTGCTAAGCTCATCGCTTACGCTCTTCACTAATCAGTTTCTAGGAGCTGGATTTCCTCAATTTTAAAACCGCCTCTGAATTGTTTTTGAAAGGAGCACGCACCCCCGGGCTGTTTTATGGCTACGAGAGGGGAACGGCTGGAAAATCCGATGGATTTTCCAGCGTTTTGGGGCGCGCTTGGTTGTGGGGATGTGGGGTGGAACTGGCTTTCAGCAGCATCCCTTACCCAATCCCCAGCCTTCCTACATCGCGAAACCCTAGTTTGTTTGTCTCAGTGGGTAAGATAACCTATTTTCCTGCACCGCATACCCAATGGCAGGTCAAAAATCTCCCACACGCATCTACTTGTTTGTCTTTTTGGGTAACACCTGCCTCTTAGCAGCATCCCTTACCCAATCCTCAATCCTCCCATGCCGCAAAACCCTAGTTTGTTTGTCTCATTGGGTAAGATGCTTCATTTCCCCGCACCACATACCCAATGGCAGGTCCAAAATCTTCCCCATGCGCCTACTTGTTTCTTCTTTTGGGTAACACATACCGCCCAACTGTGCCCCTTACCCAATCCATTTACTTTCTCCATCACAAAACCCTAGGTTGTTTGTCTCACTGGGTAAGATGATTCATTCTCCCTCACCGCATACCCAATGGCAGGTCCAATATCTTCCCATGCACCTACTTGTTTCTTCTTTTGGGTAACACATACCGCCCAACTGTGCCCCTTACCCAATCCATTTACTTTCTCCATCACAAACCCCTAGTTTGTTTGTCTCACTGGGTAAGATGCTTCATTTCCCCGCACCACATACCCAATGGCAGGTCCAAAACCTTCCACATGCACCTACTTGCTTCTTCTTTTGGGTAACACATACCGCCCAGCTGTGCCCCTTACCCAATCCATTTACTTTCTCCATCACAAAACCCTAGCTTGTTTGTCTCACTGGGTAAGATGCTTCATTCCCCGTCGCCGTATACCCAATGGCAGGTCCAAAATCTTCCCCATGCACCTACTTGCTTATTCTTTCGGGTAACACATACCGCTCAGCAATGCTTCTTACCCAAACCCGCATCTTCCTTCGCCACAAAAACATAGCTTGTTTGTCTCATTGGGTAAGATGCTTCATTCCCCTGCCCACATACCCAACGGCAGGTCCAAAACCTTCCACACGCACTAACTTGCTTATCTTTTCGGGTATTGTATAGCTTGTTATATTATTTTTTACCCGCAAACAAAAATAAAAATGAAGAAAGAATTGACAAGCAACGCCAAATGAAGTACATTACACATATCAATTCTTTGTTGGATTATTCTAATCCATTTATCCCACTTTCAAATCAACTAAATAGGAGGAGAACCAAACTATGATTCGCAAACAACTCGAAGTCATGAAAAACGAACTTCTGGCGCAGTCGCAGATTCTGGAAAAGAAATTACTTGCATATCCAGAGGGTAATTTACTATGTGCCGGAAATGGAAATTACGTTAAGTGGTACAAAAGCAGCAAATCGGCGCCTGTCTATATTCCAAAAAAGCAGCGCAATATCGCTGAAACTCTCGCGGCAAAAAAATATTACTCTTTGCAGTTAGAAGAACTGTCCCGCGAAATAGCGTATCTGAACAACTGCCTGGAATGCTATAATGAGCATGAAATAAAATCCAGCACTCTCCTGGACGAATCCTCCCGCTATCAAGAACTCCTCATATCCTATTTCAATCATTTTCCCGATGAATATCAACAATGGCTCAACGAAGAGTACGAACATAACACTGCCTATCCGGAGTATCTTATACATAAGTGCCTGGCCGGTCATAAAGTTCGGTCAAAATCCGAAGTCATTATTGCAAATGCACTTTTTTCCAGCGGCATTCCCTATCGATACGAATGCGGCTTACGATTTGATGATTTGCAATTCTTCCCAGACTTCACAATTCTTCACCCACAAACTTTGAAAAAATTTTATTGGGAACATTTTGGCATGATGGATCGTCAGGAGTATTGTGACAAAACTTTCAATAAACTTAAAATTTATGGCAGCCATGGTATAATCCCTTCTGTAAATCTTATTACCACTTATGAAACACAAACACATCCTATCGATTCCGAGAATATCCAACGTCTAGTGCAGGAATACTTTTTGAATTAGTCATTCCCCATATTTTTCTATGGAATCACCACTTCATATTCAACAAAATATTTGAATATTTGATCCAGACACCAGGAAAAATCCACTGGCTCTACACCGTTTGCAAAGGTTACGGGAATTGTTTCGTACAAATTATCATTTACGGAAATCCCAACCGTACCAGCTATATTTCCAGCCACAACTGGAGCTGCCAACTGTTCGGGTAGATTTAAGGATGCTTTTACAATATCGGAATCTGCCGTCAGCAAATGCAGCGTTTCCTTTTCCAGCGTCACACCGATTTGAGCATGCTCGCCAAGTTTTGCGGTCTGTCCGCCTTCCACATCTATGTATTCTGGTAATAACTGCTGCAAATCATAGTCATGATACTGATAATTTATTTTCGCATAATCAAACAGTTTCCTCATATCCTCCCACTTGTACCCTTTATGCGGAGGCCACCCGCTTGCCAGCGTTACAGCTATAAAGGTGCGTTCGCCCTCCTGTACAGCACCTACATAGCAATATCCGGCATTTCCGGTAAATCCGGTTTTTCCAGAAATCACATTATCATAATTCTTCAAAAGAGCATTGTGATTATGTGCCGTGGCAGTCCTTGCACCGTGGATTTCGTCAATGGTATAAGAATCTGTCTCGGTAATGGTCAGAAAGTCCTGATTTTTGATGCAATACCGCATGATAGTAGCCAGATCCCGCGCCGTTGTACTATGAACGCCTGCGTCATCCTCCCCGTCCAGACCGTTTGGCGTCACAAAATGTGTATCCGCACATCCCAGTTCCACCGCTTTTGCATTCATTTTTGCTATAAAATCAGGAATATGATCCATAATCGCCATGGCGACATCATTGTAGCTTTCCAGCATGAGTCCATATAACAAATCGCCTAAATAATATTCCTCCCCTGTACAGATATTCATCTGCACATCCGGTGCCTTGGCCGCCCTTTCCGATACCACGACAACCTCATCCAGCCCAGCCTGTTCCAACGCAACGATGCAGGTCATGATTTTAGTAGTGCTTGCCATGGGCCGCTTCTCATATCCATTTTTCTCAAAAAGCACCCGTCCCGAATCGCCATCCAACAACAAAACGGATTGTCCATACAACTGAGAAGGTTCCTCCCCCGCCGCATAAACATCCGCCTGCATTTGTGTCACATTTATAATCATCGATATGGTTAATATCAATGCAACAAACCATCTCCGTTTCTTCATACCGCCTCTTCAAGCCCAATATTTTTATAATTATATGTCCCTTTTCTAAAATCATACCTCTATCTAACATACATCGATCTGGCAAAAAAACATAGCCGCATCCCTATTGTTACCAAAAAAGGTTAGTAAGTCAATGCGTGATGATTGTTTTCTCCATGCCCTTGGGTAAACGATATGGAGAAGTACAACGCCTTACCCAATGTAGCCAACAATTCAAGTCTTTGCCCGTGTGAAAATTTATGGTTTGGGTAAGCAGTCTATCGTGTAATGCCTCCTTACCCAAAATGATTAGCGAGTCGATGCTGGGTGATCGTTTTCTCCCTGCCTTTGGGTAAACAACGCGGGAAAGTACAACATCTTGCCCAACGAAGCAAACAATTCATGTCTTTGCCCCTGCGAAAGTTCATGGTTTGGGTAAGCAGTCTATCGTGTAATGCCTCCTTACCCAAAATGATTAGCGAGTCAATGCGTGGTGATGGTTTTTCTCCTTACCTTTGGGTAAACGATGCGCAGAAGTACAACACCTTACCCAACGAAGCAAACAATTTAAGTCTTTGTGCCTGCGAAAGTTCATGGTTTGGGTAAGCAGTTTATCATATAGTGCCTGCTTACCCAAAATGATTAGCAAGTCAATGCGTGGTGATAGTTTTTCTCCTACCTTTGGGTAAGCGATGTGGGAAAGTACAACGCCTTACCCACCGAAGCAAACAATTTAAGTCTTTGTGCCTGCGAAAGTTCAGCGTTTGGGTATAAAGTATACCATGCCACGCCTCCTTACCCAAAAAGATTAGCAACTCGATGCTGGGTGATGGTTTTCTCCTTGCCTTTGGGTAAACGATGCGCAGCAGTAGTACATCTTACCCAATGGAGCAAACAATTTAAGTCTTTGTGCCTGCGAAAGTTCATGGTTTGGGTAAGCAGTCTATCGTGTAATGCCTCCTTACCCAAAATGATTAGCGAGTCGATGCTGGGTGATCGTTTTCTCCCTGCCTTTGGGTAAACAACGCGGGAAAGTACAACGCCTTCCCCAACGAAACAAACAATTCAAGTCTTTGCGCCTGCCAAGTTTCTGGCGTGCGCAGCATCGGCTGGGGTTGCGGCCTTCTTTGCACAGAGAAAGCGTCAGTGAGCCTGAAGATCCAGCGCTTACGGAGACTTGGCACGAAGCCTTTGCTGAGTGCCTTAGTCGTAGTTAGCGATTAGCTGAAGGGGAACGTAGCGCTGTGAAAAGAAGGCCGCAACCCAGCCGATGCGTCCCCCTGTTCATTCAACAATCTGCGTCCCCAAAACAAAAAAGACAACAGGGTACACACCCCATTGCCCAACCTGATACCAGAATATCTTTCACCCTACATAATCCCTATCAAACCGCTCCGACAATGCCCCATCCCCAGTACACGCCATATACAACTCTTCCAAAATCGCCGGCGTATCCACCACCGCCTGGTCATATAATTTGGTAAGTTCTGCCGTAGTCTCATCGCAGACAGGATTATTCGACTTTTGAATAATCCGCCCGTAAAGTTCCCGCGCTTTGGGTGTAGACCCCAGCACAGCACTCAGAAAGTCCCGTTTCCCATCTTTCTTACACACCGTGACCGCCGTATAAAACTGCATGCCATGCAGCGTCCTATTGATCTCATCCGGTGTCACCTGCGGGAACATATACTGGATAGTCTCCGCAATCACCGTTCCGGCACAGATAGACGATGCGGGCAGATACGTAAAAGGATCCTTCCCGTCCCGCTCCATATAATACCGGTCCATATGAGTCTCGATCTCCGAGTGGGACAGGTGGAACTTGTCCTGGGCCTCATAAACATAAGGATGGCAGGTGCTGTCCAGCATATAATGACAGCAAAAGCCCAGCAGATACGCCAGCAGCCCCTGGGAATGCTCCTTTTTATAAACATCCGCGCCCCGCTCAAAGAACTCCCTGGCAATCCGCTGATGCATAGCATGTCCGATCTGAACCACCTTATTTTGAGGGTTCAGCCGATAATAAAAGAAAATATCCGGTCCATGCAGCCCGATGAGATACAATTTCCGGTTGGCGCGTATCACATCCCTCATATCTGTAGGTAATTTTTTGTAAACCTCTCTTCCAAAAGCATCATGCGTATAAGTAGTCGGCATCGTCTTCTCCTCCCTGCTGATGTCCTAAACATCCAGTTTCAACTGCATTTCCTCTTCCACTTCCACCTTAAAGTCTTCCATCTTCACCGGATTGATGCTGGGCAGTTCTTCCGTGGACTGCACACCGAACTGGCGAAGGAAATCCTCCGTCGTCCCAAAAAGGATCGGCCGCCCCGGCGCGTCCAGCCGTCCCAGCTCTTTGACCAGATTATATTCCACCAGCTTGTTGACTGCAAAGTCCGACTTCACGCCACGTATCTTCTCGATCTCAACCTTGGTCACAGGCTGCTTGTAGGCGATGATAGACAGTGTCTCCAGCATAACGTCCGTCAGATGAGCTGTCTTTGGCTGGATAGCCAGATTGATCAGATACTCATAACATTCCTGCTTGGTGCACATCTGAAAAGACTTGTCCAGCTCGATGATCTTGATGCCCCTGTCCTCTGCCTCGTAGCGCAGCATCATATTGCGGATCACCTTTCTGGTAGTCTCCGTGTCCTGTCCGATAGCCTTCGCGAGCCTTGAGACCTCCACAGCCTCGCCCATGGTAAAAAGGATTGCCTCGATAGCCGCTTCCATTTGATTTAGTTCCACTGTTTATTCCTCACTTTGTATAGTTTCGATATGTATATCGTCAAAAATCTTCTCCTGACTGATGATGATCTTGCCCATCTTCATCAATTCCAGTATAGCCAGAAAGGTCACCACCACCTGCGTCTTACTGGACTGGGCTTTCAACAGATTCCGGAAACTGAACTTCCGGTGTGTCCTGGTGAATTCCTCCACGTAATCCAGCTTATCCTCCAGGCTGACTTCTTCCCGCTCAATCTGTCCGAATTTGCTTCGGATCGGGTCGATCTTGTCCTCCTGCCTGCGGATAATGGATTTGAAAATGTCATTCAGTTTCGCCAGATCCAGATCCTCCAGCAGTTTGCTGGTATCCACCGGTGCCTTGTACTCCAGCACTTCCTCCGGCAGCGTAGGATTCTTATAGAGTGATTTCTGCGCGTCCTGCATACGGTCCCGCAATTCGTAAGACATATACTTGTACATCTTATATTCCAGCAACTGCTGTACCAGTTCACTTCTTGGATCTTCCTCCTCGCCCTCCTCATTCACTTCCTTCGGAAGGAGCATACGGCATTTAATGTCGATGAGCGTGGCCGCCATGACCATGAATTCACTCATGACATTTAAGTCTTGCCGTTCCATTTGACGAATATATTCCAGATACTGGTCGGTGATCTCCACGATGGGAATATCATAAATATTGATTTTGTTTTTATCGATCAGGTGCAGCAGAAGGTCCAGCGGACCTTCAAACACCGGTAATTTCACGGGTATTCCCATGTTAATCCTCCATCTCCAGTATCACATGTACCAGCTCTTTTGGGTTGCAGATACGCAGGGGCAAGGTGTGACTTCCAAGCCCTGCACTGACGATCATCCTGGCGCCATGCCGTTCAAACAGCCCGTGGCAAAAGTCTGGAAACAACGTTCCATGTGGACTTATCGTACCCCGCCCACCTGGCATGCGGACGATCCCCCCATGATAGTGACCGGACAAAGTCAAATCAGCACCCCAGTCCATATACGTAGCCCCATACCTGGGATTGTGTGCCAGCAGGATAGTATAATGTGTTCTGTCGCACGTTCCCATATCAGCCTCCAGTTCCGCGAGCGTCAGATCCGCCTTCTGGAACCGCACATACTTCTCCGCAGGCAGTTCATACCCGTAAATGGTAATCTTCTCTCCCTGCACCTCCACGGTCTCCCCTGCATTTTCCAGCAGATGGATCCCCGCCTCGTCGCAGGCCTTCCGATACCTTTCATACATATCCCCATAAACCTCGGGATAAATGCGCAGGCGGTACTCATGATTGCCATTTACCGCATACACCGGATACTTCCGGCCCATCTCCCGCAGAAAATCAAGCCCCAGTTCCATAGGTGCCTCCGGCTTTCCGATAATACTATCGCCAGCCACAAGGATCAGGTCCGGCCGCAGCCCATCTATGGCATCATACAGCCTCTGCTTTTGCTCTCCACGACAGTCATTGTGCAGATCACTGATGACAACAAAAGAAAGAGGCTGCGCCGCATGCCCAAGTTTGGAAGATGTCAATCTATATTCCTTCGTCACAAAACTCATAGTCCCGCGCAGTCTCCTTTTCTTCAACCTACTATTGGTAATTATAAAGATTTCCGTCTTCTATGTCAACCACAGATGATTGGCCGTATCCTCCAGAAATTCTATATAAGTGGCCCTTGGACAGTCTGTGGCGTAGCGCACTTCCACCCGCCCGATCTCTTCCCCGTCCAGAGTATAGACCAGATGCCCCGCCACATCATCTTTGCTGACCGGTGCCTTGACTTCCTCCTCCACCTGGAGAGCCGCCTGTATCTGGCCAAGATCCGCCTGAGTGGTATCCACATAATGAAAGACCCCATCGTACACACAGGCCGTCTCCTTCTTCAAAGCCCCCTTGACCCGTATCATGGGAAGCTTCGGCGGATTCTCATCCGTATAGACCTGACACATACCAAAGCCCTTGTTGAGTAGGGAAGCCGCGTCAGCAAAACGTACCTTGTAATCCGGTGCCGTCATGATCACAGAGATGAGCGTCACCTGATTTCTCGTAGCCACCGCGGACACACAATATTTGGCAATGCTGGTGCTTCCTGTCTTGAGCCCCAGGCAGCCCTCATAATTGCGCACCAGCTTGTTGGTGTTGGTCAGGCCAAAGACCTTGCTCCCCTTCTGGGTCACATGGGTAATGTCCTCCATCCACACCGAAGAATAGTCCAGTACCTGGGGATATTTCACGATAAGCTCCCGGGACATGAGTGCCACATCATAGGCTGTCGTGTAATGATCCACCGAGTCCGTCAGCCCACAGCAGTCCACAAAATGAGTGCCGCTCATGCCAAGTCCCGCAGCACGCTCATTCATGCGCCCCACGAAATCCTGCTCCGTTCCGTAGATATGTTCCGCCATAGCCACGCTGGCATCATTTCCGGAGGCTATGACGATGCATTTGATCATGGTCTCCACGGTCTGCTTTTCCCCCTCTTCCAGAAAGACCTGGGAGCCGCCCATAGACTTGGCAAATGCGCTGGTAACCACCTCGTCCGTCAGCTGTATGGAACCTTTCTCCAGTTCATCAAAAATGAGGATCAGAGTCATGATCTTGGTGATACTGGCCGGACTCACCTTCGTATCTTTATCTTTCTCAAAGAGAATCTTTCCTGTTGTTGCTTCCATAAGTACACCGTGGGGTGAGACAATGAGTTCCTCCGCCGGTTCTGCCCACACCTGCAGACAGCTTCCCAGCATGGTGACAACAAGTACGAAGATAAGCCATAATTTTTTCAACAAAAAAACTCCGCCAAAGCTTATTTATTTTATTCTAAGCAATGACAGAGCAAATTATTACAACATTGGAGCAAATAACCGTAAAATACTCTGAAATCCCCGCACGATTATGTTGCGGTTCTTGCAGAACTCTATGGTAATCTCCCTGCTGACCTCAAAGGTGCGCAGGCAGTCTTCCTTCACTTCCAGGACCGCGCTGTTCTTGTACAGCCATGCTCCACATTCGAAATGCAGATACAGACTGCGGTAGTCCAGATTGATGCTGCCCACCGTGGCGATCTCATCGTCGCAGACCATACATTTGGAGTGAATGAATCCGGGCAGATACTGGTATATCCGCACGCCTGCTTCCAGAAGTTCCTCGTAATAAGACTGGGTCAGCAGATAGACGGATTTCTTATCCGGTATCTCCGGCGTGACGATACGCACATCAATGCCGGACTTGGAAGCCAGACACAGTGCCTGCATCATCTCATTATCAATGATCAGATACGGAGTGAAAATATATACATACTTCTTCGCCTTGGTGATAATGTTCAGATAAACATTCTCACCAACGACCTCATCATCCAGAGGCATGTCGCAGTAAGGCTGTACAAAACCCTCATATTGGCTGATCACAGGCTCCATATAGACTGGCGGTGCATACTTGTCCAGTTCCGACGGAAGTTTGGTCACCACGCTCCACATCTGCAGGAACATGGCCGTAAAACTCCACACAGCCGGACCCTTGATCCGCACACCGGCATCCTTCCAGTGACCAAACCGTTCCTTTTGATTCACGTACTCATCCGCCAGATTCAGCCCGCCGGTAAAAGCACATTTCCCATCCACAACAAGTATCTTTCTATGATCCCTGTTATTTAATATGACATTGACCATCGGTCGAAGTGGATTGAAGCAGCCACATTTGATGCCTTTGGACTGCAGATAACGGTAATAATGATGCGGCAGCGTACCCGCACAGCCCAGATCATCATAAATAAAACGAACATCCACGCCCTGTTCCACCTTGCGAACCAGAATATCCAGCAGCGTGTTCCACATATAACCCTTGGAAACAATAAAGTATTCCAGAAAAATATATTGTTCTGCTTTCTCCACTTCCTCCAGCATAGCCGGGAACATATCGTCACCCACGGAATAATATTTCGTCTCCACATTCCCATAGAGTGGATAACCGGCGAAATCTCTTATATACTTTGACTGCCCCGACGCCAGGATATCATCCTCCTCGATAAGTGTCCGGATCCTGGGATTCTCATTGAGATGCGCCTCCTCACTGTCCCGCAGCGTATCGAATCTGCGCCGCATCTTCCGGGCGATACGTGACTGTCCAAACAACAGATAGATCATGGCCCCAAAGACCGGAATCAGCAGAATCAATATGGTCCATGCCAGTTTGTAGGCTGGATTGATCCGCTTGTTCATCAGCCAAAGGACCATGATCAGACTAAGCACCGAAATGATAATATTAATGGTCTGGCTATATTGGCTCAATAAAAAGAGCACTACACCAAGCCAGGCCATCTGGGCCAATATGGCGCATGCCACGATAAAGATCCTGCTAGTCAGTATTTTTGTCATTCTCTTCATGTAATACGTCCCCACCGCAAAAAAATCCCTGACAATTTGTCAAGGATTTTCGCGCACATTAATTATATTTACGTTTTCTGGCAGCTTCAGATTTCTTTTTACGACGAACGCTTGGTTTTTCGTAATGCTCTCTTTTGCGAATCTCTTGCTGAATGCCAGCCTTTGCACAGCTACGCTTGAATCTGCGTAAGGCGCTGTCCAAAGTCTCGTTTTCTTTTACGATAACATTTGACATAATCTCACACCTAACCTCCCTCCAGTTGTAGATTGTGCATAATACAACTGTTTGGGTATTTTATTGCACTA
>JAQUWF010000061.1 GCA_028692975.1 Lachnospiraceae bacterium | reverse complement strand
ACCAAGACCGGGAACTCCGTGCCGGTCTCTGGTAATAGTTTTGTTTTCTTTTGTCCAGGAAAATTGGTCAAATATTTCTTCCATAAAAGCACCTCCCGTGTTATGGAAATCGTGTAGTAAATACTCGCTATGTTGCATAAGAATACAATCATTATTTCATACATTTTTGATAAAATCAAGCAAAAGGTATGAAATCGTACTGCGAATGATTTCGAAAGTATTTCATAAAAAAATAGAATATACTACAAAATAACAAAGCAAGGGAGGGAGAAGATGAATGCATATTTTGAACCACAACGACAGGAATATATTTTTCCTATAGATTCGCAGGCATTCAAGACATGTCACGCTTCCAATATCTGTAAAATGCAGAATAATGAATTGGCAGCAGCGTGGTTTGCTGGAGAAAAAGAAGGCAGCGATGATATTGCTATCTGGTATGCTAGGACAGAACAGGGGGAATGGCTGACACCACAAAAGGTGGCGCACGATAAACAAGAGCCGCACTGGAATCCTGTTCTTTACCAGAAATCAGATGGGGAGGTGCTTTTGTTTTATAAGGTGGGGAGAAAAATCAGTGAATGGTATACCAACTTGCGCAAATCCAGTGATTTTGGTCAATCTTTTTCCAATTCAGAGGAACTGGTCAGAGGAGACCGGGGAGGCAGGGGACCCGTACGTTGCAAAGTAATAACACTTTCGGATGGGAGCATGCTGGCAGGAACTTCGGTAGAGACTGGCATATGGACTGCATATGCAGATCGCTCTACGGATGGTGGGAAGACCTGGTATAAGAGTAATTCCATACAAATCCCAGTGGAATATCATGGAGAGTGTACTGCTATGGGTAGCGGGATAAAGGTATCTGAACAGTCTTTTTATGGTCGCGGTGTGATACAGCCTACTTTGTGGGAAACAACCGGTAAGGTACATATGCTTCTTCGCAGTACGGAAGGGAAGATATATCGGGCTGATTCGGAAGATTATGGAATGACATGGGGGGCAGCGTATGCTACAGAACTGCCAAATAATAATAGCGGTATTGATGTGGTACGGTGCGATGACGGATTATTAGTACTTTGTATGAACCCCATTGGTGTAAACTGGGGAGCCAGAACACCAATCATTCTTATGATATCCACAGATGACGGAGCAACATGGGAGAAGGAGATGATTCTGGAAGAGATTCCGGGAGAATATTCCTACCCAGCCATTATAGCAGCAGGGGATCAGCTCTATGTGACCTACACCTATGATAGGAAAACAATAAAATTTTGGCAGTTAAAAAGGAAGGAGAATAAATAAATGACAGACAATAATTTCCCAGGAGGTGTTTGGCCGGTCATGTTGACACCCTTTACCAAAGATAATGAAGTGGATTATCTGGCATTAAAATCTTTGGTTGAATGGTATATAGCAAATGGTGTATCCGGTCTGTTTGCCGTATGTCAGTCTAGCGAGATGTTTTTTCTCTCACTGGAAGAAAGAGTGGCTATAGCCAGATTTGTAAAGGAACAGGTAAAAGAAAGAGTGCCCGTAATCGCATCGGGACATGTATCTGATACTTTTGAAGATCAGGTGGAGGAATTAAAGCAGATTGCGGCTACTGGTGTGGATGCACTGATTCTTATAACGAACCGACTTGCAAAACAGGGAGAAAGTGATGAAGTGTGGTTGGAAAATCTACAGAAGATTCTGGCGGAATTACCGAATGATATAAAATTGGGTTTTTACGAGTGCCCCTACCCATATAAGAGAGTGCTAAGTAAGGAGGTTACAAAATGGTGTGCGGAATCCGGACGATTTTATTTTCTGAAAGATACAAGTTGTGATATTGACAATATTGTAGAAAAACTGGAAGTAAGTAAAGGAACAAATTTGAAAGTATATAATGCCAATACGGCAACTCTTCTGGAATCGTTGAAACTTGGAGCAGCAGGATACAGTGGTGTTATGGCAAATATGCAGTGCAGATTGTATGGAAAATTTACTGCAGAATATGAGAAAGAAGAAATGAAAGAACTGTCGGATATGTTGACATTATGTGCGCTCATCGAGTACCAGTGTTATCCGGTGAATGCTAAATATTATTTACAGCAGGAAGGTTTGCCAATGCAGACGATGACCCGTACCAAAAGTGATACACTTTTAACGGAAACCTTCAAAAAAGAGATGGCAGTTCTGAAACGCATGACCAGTGAAACTGAAGAAAAATATTTGTGAAAGAGAAAAGGGAGGAAAAAACATGTTTAAAAAAGTAATCGCAACAACCTTATGCATTGCAATGTCAGCAGTGGTATTGGCGGGGTGTGGGAGCAAAGCAGGAGCGTCTTATCCAAGTGAAGATATTGAAGTTATTGTACCAAAAGCGGCAGGTGGCGGAACAGATACCTCATCGCGTGGTCTTTTAACCTATATGGAAAAGAATATGGAAGGGCTTAAATTTAACGTAACTAACAATTCTGATGGCGGTGGAATCACGGGGATGGCTACAACAGCAGCTGCTGATCCAGATGGATATACATTGGGAGCCGTTACAGTCGAACTGGACATGTTCTGTTTCCAGGGCAAGTCAGATTTGACTTATGAATCATTTGATTCCATTGCAATGCCTATCGCAGCACCGGCAGCATTGATTGTACAGGCAGATGCACCATATAACAGCATCGAGGAATTCGTGGCATATTGCAAAGAAAATCCGGAAGCGGTGCAGATAGGTAACTCTGGAGCAGGAGCTATCTGGGATATAGCAACATACCTTTTTGAAGATGAATATGCTGTTTCTGCTACGCATGTACCATATCCAAACGGAACGGCGGATATTGCAGCAGCGCTGACCGGTGGACATATTGACGCTACATTGGCTGATCCTTCCAGCTTTATGACTCAGATTCAGGCCGGTACACTCAAAGCGTTGGGCGTTATGTCAGAAGAGCGCACCACATTACTTCCTGAAGTGCCTACTTTCAAAGAAGAGGGACATGATCTTGTTGTACGGGCATGGGCAGCGCTGGTTGCACCAAAAGGCATGAAAGAAGAAGATCTCACCGCACTGCGGGATGCAGCGAAAAAGGCTCTGGAATCTGATGAGTGCAAGGAATATTTTGAGTCACAGGGAATTGAACCGGTAGCCTTTATCGGTACGGATGCAGATAAGATTATGGAAGAAGACTATGCAATGTATAAAAAAGTATTTGAAACCCATGATTTTGCAGAGTGATTGACAGAATAGTCAGAGGTGTGAGATATGATTAGTATGAAGAAATGTAACTATGTCATATCAGCAGTAGCAGCAATACTAGGAGCAACGATTCTCTTTTTTGCCTTTCGCCTTGGCATAGGATTTAAGGCGAAAGGCGGGATTGAGTCAGGCACATGGCCGGGTATCATGGGCGGCCTGCTTGTCTTTACTGCTATAATTCTGTTGATCATGACTTTGTCGAATAAGCAAAAGTATGAGGAAATGCAAGTAGCGTTAAAACTTCCGGGTAATAAACTTGTGTATGTTATGATGGGTGTGTTTGTGGCTTATTGTGCCTTGCTGACGGTATTGGGACTTTATTTATCAGCGCTTGTGCTGATTCCGGCGATTATGTTTCTGCTGGGAGAACGAAATAAGAAAAAGATGGTTATTGTAACGGCGTGTACTATTGTAGCAGTGTATGTGATTTTTTCGCTGGTTCTTGGCACAAAATTACCACAGCCAATCTGGATGTAGGAGGAAAAGCATATGTGGGCAAATATTGTAACAGCATTGGGCGATGCGATTTCTCCCATAACATTGTTGCTGCTTTTGGCTGGAACCGGTGCAGGAATTTTGATTGGTGCCATGCCTGGTTTATCTGTAAATATGGGTATTGCACTGTTGTATCCGTTGACTTTTGCTTTTGATGGTGTAACTGGTATTATTATGCTGATTGGTGTATATTGTGGCGCCATTTATGGAGGAAGTATTTCTGCAATTTTGCTGAATACGCCGGGAACACCGGCATCTGCAGCGACTACTCTGGATGGCTATCCTATGGCAAATAAAATGGGACAACCGGGGCGTGCACTGGGTCTGTCTACTATGGCCAGCACTTTTGGCGGGGTATTCAGTGCAATCTGCCTGATGATTTTTGCACCTCAGTTGGCAAAAGTTGCATTAACATTTTCTAAACCGGAGTATTTTGCGCTGGCACTGTTTGGAATCAGTATTATTACCAGCGTGTCTTCTGGTTCGGTACTGAAAGGTGTTATGGGTGGAGCCATTGGCTTGTTCATCGGAACCATTGGTATTGATGCTATGACAGGCTCCATGCGTTTCGTTTTCGGATCTACATATTTAATGGGAGGCATTTCATTTATTCCTATTTTAATTGGTCTTTTTGCATTTTCACAGGTGTTGAGTTCTGTGGAGAGTTCTTATGGAGAAAAATTTGAAAAGAAAAATGTGAAGATTAAGAAGGTACTTCCGTCTCTGGCAGATATAAAGCGTGTGTTTGTGACTATGCTTCGCTCTTCTGTTATCGGTACATTTATCGGATGTATTCCTGGTACAGGTGGAGATATTTCTTCCTTTATTTGTTATGATCAGGCAAAGAAATGGGCAAAGGCGGAAGATAAAGAAAAATTCGGAAATGGTGAGCCGAAAGGTATTGTGGCGTGTGAAGCCGGAAATAACTCTGTATCTGGTGGGGCCATGATTCCTATGCTGACACTGGGGATTCCAGGAGATGGTGCTACAGCAATCCTTCTTGGCGCGCTTATGGTTCAGGGTATTGCACCAGGACCGTTGCTTTTTACAAATCAGCCGGTACAGGTTTATACAATTTTTATTGGCCTGCTTTTGGCTAATCTTGTTATGGGATTGTTTGGATTTTCTTTGATTCGCGTCTTTTCCAAGGTTATTAATGTGCCAAAAGAAATTCTTATTCCGATTATTTTTGTAATGACTTTTGTCGGTACCTATTCATATAATCATTCTATGATGGATGTTTATGTTATGGTGTTTTTCGGATTCTTGGGATACTTTATGAATAAGACACAGTTTTCCATGTCGTCAATTATTCTTGGTATCATTCTTGGTGCGACGGCGGAGCAGAACTTCAGTGGTTCATTGATTATGAGCAGCGGGAGCCCAATTATTTTCCTGACTAGACCAATCTGTCTGATTTTTCTGCTGATTTCATTATTATCGCTGCTTTCACCACTATATAGTCCGGTGTTGAAGAGAATATTTAAGAAAAAAGAAGCTTAATAGGATGTGACGAGTGTATGATAGTAGATTATGAACAGAATTATGGACTGTACAGAAATGTGTTGCCATCGTTGGAAGAAGGGGTTGCTTTTTTAAAGACCCTAAGGGATAAACCTCCAGGACGCTATGAACATGGAGATATGTTTGCTATGGTGCAGCAGGGCACTACCAAAAGTGCGGAGTCACAAAAACTGGAGGCACATAAGAGGTACGTGGATGTACAGTATATGGTAGAGGGAGAAGAGGTTGTCCAATGGGCGAACACAAAGTATCTTGAGGTAGCGATACCATACAATGAACAGAAAGATATTTTGTTTTACCATGGACAGGGAGATGCAATCTGTGTAAAACCCGGTATGTTTTATCTGGTCTTTCCAGAAGACGGGCACAAACCCTGTACGCATGTAAAGACGCCCACATGTTATCGTAAAATTGTATTGAAACTGAAATTGTAATAAAAAAGCGACCATACATGGGCACTGCCAGTATGGTCGCTTTTAAATAACAATTGAAAGCATCAGCCTTCTTTGATAGCGTCTGTAGGACATGCATCTGCGCAAGTTCCACAATCTACACATTCGTCAGCGTTGATTTCGTATTTGCCATCTCCTTCAGCGATTGCTCCTACTGGACATTCGCCTTCGCAAGTTCCACAGCTAACACATTCGTCTGTAATTACATATGCCATTGGTTTATCCTCCTTATTATATTATATTTTCTCTAGCTTACGTTCGTGGTCCGTCAGATTAAAATCATTGATTTTACTGCTTGGCTTTGAACTTATAGTCATTTTAATATATTTGAGGGTAGATTACAAGAGGAAAATGTATTATAATAAACGCGAAGAAGCAGAATATCTAAGAGACATTTTGTTTCTTGACTGAAGGTGTATATCAATACCTCAGGTCAATAATAATAAAGGAGGCACTATAATGGCACAGGTTACAAAAAATATGACAATCGGTCAGATCCTTGCTGTTGACCCTAATATCGCACCAATCCTTATGGGAATGGGTATGCATTGTCTGGGTTGTCCATCTGCGCAGGGTGAATCACTTGCAGAAGCTGCAATGGTACACGGTATGGATGCAGATGTGATCGAAAAGCAGATCAATGATTTCTTAGCTGGTGTACAGTAAGTTCCCGGCACATAAAAAAACTCCCGAGAGGGAGCTTTTTTATTGAGAAAGTTTATCATTTTAAAGTAGCTAATTTCTGTAATGCATTTCCTTCCAGGATAATCTCCTGGTGTTCCTGCAGATAAGCCTCACTCGCGGAGGAGTAGGATTGTCCCTGGCCGTATTCGGATAAAATATTACATACCTTATTGAACTCTTCAGGAGTATGGGGAGACTGGTGAATCACCAGCAGGTAATCACCCGTCTGAGACTCCTTATACAGAGTATTCGAACCGGTATAGTAATGATTCAGAGCGATGGTAGCATCGATAATAGAATCGATGTAGCCAAAACGATAGAGGCGGATTAAATTAACCGGTACGTCCTCATCGACGGTTTCCACAGATTCTTCCGAAGGAGAATCCTGGGATTTTTTCTTTGCGAGTGCTTTTGATTTCGCTTCGTATATTTTGTGGAAAATGTCGATGATATCATCGGCACCCTCCAGATGAACTTCCTCAGAAGGTTCGTTTGCAGCATCATTGCCAGGAGAGAATTTGGAGAATCTGGTATCCAGTTCCTCAGGATCTTCCACTTTTGTGATAATCAGAACAATGCTGTCCGGATTCACCGGAATCGCCTCAATCATAAGCGGAATATTATCCGCGTCAAATCCAAATTCAAATTGCGCCTGCTGCATCATGTCACGAAACAGATTCTTGGCCTTCTCCGTGCCGTAAGCTAATTCTGTCAGTCGAATCTGTCGGCTCGCCAGATCTTCACTGGTCAGTGTACAGCGAATTTGATTGTCATTAATTTTTTCTATTTTCATATGATCACATCCTATCTATATTTTGAAATTGATATGAGCAATCCTATTCCTATTTATATTATATACTAATGCTTTGCAATATGTAAAGAATTTAAGAAATATTTCACATTTACAAATATTTACAGGCAAAAAATGAAAAAACAGTGGACAATCCGGCAGAATCAGTTATAATGACAATAAGACAGGGTGATGGCACCATTCGATACGAAAGGAAGTGAGCCAGTCATTCTGAACATTCTATTATCTTAAGTTTTATCCAGCAACATTCCGTTGCGAATTTTTCCATTATTTTATGTAACAAAGCAGAAACAGTTATTGCCCTGTCTGAAGGAATTTTGCGCCAAAATACAGAAAGGAGCTTTGCAGAGTATAATATATCACGAAAAAGACTCTGCAGAAAATGCAAATGAAAAGAAAAAAAGAAGTACAGGAACTTCGTCGGGAACTGGAAACCTACTATAACATGGGGATTCCCCTTTGGCTGGATGGCCGCCCGAGTACACCGAAAAGTATCACTAAAGCATGTCGGTTTGCGGAAGAGGATGCGTATATGCGTGATTATGTGCAGAATGCAGAAGGGAAGGTGGAGCGGTTACAATTTGATCTGGTGAAAAAATAAATAAAATAAATAAGAACGCCCGGCGTCTAAAAGTCTATCTGGTCCCTATGCATGGCTTTGGAAGCCGGGTGTTTGTATGAAAAAACCATAAAATGTCGAAATTAGGTAATGACGAATGGGGAACTTATTGTTATAATGGATTCAGTTAGGGGAAAAATAAAAATTGGGGAGAATATTTTTATGAAAAAGAATATTGCACCAGTACTGATCGTACTGGTTTTGATTGTTGTGATTGGAGCGGTGGGGACGGTAACGTTCCTGATCGATCGTAAGACACCGTCCAAGACACACATGGACCTGAGTACTTATTATAATGTGACAGATGATACGCAGGTGGCACTGGTGGCAGATGATACGGTCTGTGAGAAACTGGGGAAACTCATAGACGGCAGTGTTTTTGTAGACTATGATACAGTCAGCACGAATATTAATAAGAGAATATACTGGGATCCGGAAGAAAATGTGCTGGTGGTGACCACGCCGACGCAGGTCATTAAAAATGATTTGTCCGTGGACAATCCAGGCGTATACCGCCTCATAGACGGGCAGCTGTATCTGTCTATGGATTTCATACAGCAATATACAGATATGGAGATGCAGATGCTGGAAGCACCGGCACGTATGGTGATGAAGACCGAATGGAATGGCTATTCCTGCGTGGATGTGACTGCTGATTCGGCGGTGCGCTATAAGGGCGGGATCAAGAGCGACATTCTCACAGAGGTGACAGCCGGTACCGTGCTGCGCCTGGTGGACACTCTGGACAACTGGTATCAGGTGGCGACGGCTGACGGTTATGTGGGCTATATCGAGAAGACTTCTGCAGGAGAGCCGTACGAACAGACCCAGGAACATACCAGCAGCATAGGGGATTATACCAGCCTGACGAAAGATTATAAGATCAATATGGTGTGGCATCAGACCACGTCCCAGGCGGCTAATGCGGCGCTTGCAGCGTCTATCGCCAATACAAAGGGGCTTAATACTATAGCGCCAACCTGGTTTTTTATCAATGATACAGATGGCAATCTGACCAGTCTGGCCAGCACAGATTATGTGAATGCGGCGCACAATGCCGGCATGGAAGTATGGGCGGTTATCAATGACTTTGACGGTGCCATGAATTCCAGCGACGGTACTTATACAGTTTTAAATTCTACGGCGAAGCGTGAGAAGATCATTGCCCAGCTTATGGAGGCGGCCGCGGCCACTGGATTTGACGGTATTAATGTAGATATTGAAAAGGTACCGGAAAAGGGCGGACCAGACTTTATCCAGTTCATCCGGGAATTGTCCGTATCCTGCAGAAACGCAGGACTGGTACTCTCAGTGGATGATTATGTGCCAATGCCTTATACGGCATATCTGGACCGGAAAGAGCAGGGCATCGTGGCAGACTATGTGATTACCATGGGTTATGATGAGCATACTTCCAGTTCGGAGGAGGCGGGTTCCGTTGCTTCTATCGGATTTGTGAAGGACGGAATCACCAATATTTTAAAGGAAGTGCCGGCCAATAAAGCTATCATGGGCATACCATTCTACACAAGATTCTGGACGACTAATTCCAACGGAGTGATTGAGAGCGCTACTTATAATATGACGGACGCGGCGGCACTGGTGGATCAATATCACCTGCAGACCTACTTTGATGAGACAAGCGGTCAGAATTACGGGGAAGCCAGTGATGAACTGAACGAATATCAGATCTGGTTTGAGGATGCGGATTCCATTGGATTGAAAATGCAGGCCATACAGGAGGGTAACCTGGCAGGTGTGGCTGCGTGGAAACTTGGGTTTGAGAGTGCAGATATCTGGGATGTGATCTCCCAGCATCTACAGTAAGGTCACTATAAGAAAACAAAATATTTTTGATCCAGACATCATAGGAAGAAAAGGGGTAGAGCGATGTACGATTATCAAATGTTTAAAACGGTGTTGGTAAAGGGCTTTGACAAAGACGAGGTGCTGACTTATATCCAGAAACAGGAAGAGGATGCCAATGCAGAGCAGGCGCAGCTGAACAAAGAGATCAAGGATCTGAACAACCAGATCGAAGAATTGAAAAAGCGCATTGCGCTGAAAGACGAGCAGAGGGAACGCCTGGAGACAGATATCGAATTAAAGTATAAGAAATACATCGATAATTACGACAGCATCGCCAGACTTGTCTATGAGTCCCAGATCAAGGCAGATCAGATCGTTGGGGAGGCTCAGGCCAAGGCGGACGATATGATCGCAAATGCGGACAAGATCGCTCAGGAAAAGGTGGATTCGGTACAGTCTGAGGTGAATGAAAAATTACTGGAGGGCAAGAAAAAATATATTGCCGTGCAGGAAGAGATGAATGAGATCGTGGAACTGATCAATCAGGCGCAGCGTCGATTCATGACATCTTATAAGGAAGTGCATCATATTATCAAGACCATGCCGGAATCCCTGCGGGATTTTGATGAAGACAGTGGACTGGTAGACGACACAGAGGACGAATTCGACAGTACATTTGAAGATGTGGAAGATGCCTTTGCAGAAGATTTTGACGAGAACGATGAAGAATAAATAACAGCAGTATAAGAAAACAGGTAAATGCACAGACTGCTGAATAGTTACGAAAATAGAACTAAGGGACAGCTTTCGGACCATATACTTTATTAAGTAAGGTCGGGAGCTGTTTTTTATGAAAAGAAGATTTCTGGAATTGGGTATGGCGGGACTGTTGCTGCTCAGTATCCTTGTGTTGGCCAGGGAGGAACTGTATGGAGTACATAAGGCGAGTAAAAGCACGGATAACCGGCTGATCGTGGTGGATGCGGGTCATGGGGGGAGTGATCCGGGCAAGGTGGGTATCGATGGAGTGCTGGAAAAAGACGTGAATCTTTCTATTGTAAAGATTCTGCAGAAGGAACTGGAGAAGCGGGGGTTTGATGTGATCCTCACCAGAGAAACCGATGCGGGACTGTATAAAGAAGGAACCCCCAATCAAAAGGTTCAGGATCTGCAGAACCGCTGTAAGATCATCGAGGAAAACAAACCGTTTTGTACCTTGAGTATCCATCAGAACAGCTACACGGATGCGGCAGTGTGCGGGCCGCAGGTCTTTTATTTTACCCATTCGGAGGAGGCAGAAAGACTGGCGGCCAGCCTGCAGGACAGCCTGAATACGGGACTGGATATCGTGAGGCCAAGGGTGCAGAAGGAGAATAGCAGTTATTATATACTGAAACGAAGCACCAGCGTCACGGTACTTATCGAGTGTGGATTTTTGAGCAATCCGGAGGAGGCGAAGAAACTGGCGGAAAAGGATTACCAGAAGCAAATGGCTCAGGCCATCTGTGATGGGCTGGAAAAATACGTGAAAAGTGCCCCCAGTGTGTAAAGTCAAAAAGTGAAAAAAGCAGAAAATGATTAGTGATAATACAGAAAGGGTATGTTATAATAGATAAGGTGTATGCAAATATACCAGGAAAGGCACTTACGGAAAATGGAAACAAAGATACTTAATATAGAAAAAAACAACATAGATATGTCTTCCATAGAACAGGCGGCCGGCATTATACGTGCGGGCGGCCTTGTGGCGTTTCCCACGGAAACAGTTTACGGGCTGGGCGGGAACGCTCTGGACGCGCAGGCTTCCCAGCGTATCTACGCCGCCAAGGGCAGACCCTCCGACAATCCGCTGATCGTGCATATAGCAGATATGGAGAGCCTTGAGGCTATTGTGGAAGAGATTCCGGCGGCGGCGAGGAGACTGGCCGATGTATACTGGCCCGGTCCGTTGACCATGATATTCCGGAAAAGCGGCGCGGTACCTTATGCGACTACCGGAGGACTGGACAGCGTGGCGGTGCGTATGCCCAATCATCCTATAGCGCTGGCTCTGATCAAGGCATCCACGGGATATATAGCGGCGCCCAGCGCCAACACCTCCGGCAGGCCAAGTCCTACAAAAGCGAAGCATGTGCAGGAGGATCTGGATGGACGTATCCCCGTGATACTGGACGGCGGAGATGTGGGCATCGGCCTGGAATCGACGATCGTCGATTTTACGGAAGAGATTCCGACGATTCTGCGGCCAGGTTATATTAATCAGGAAATGCTGGAAAAGGTTCTGGGGACAGTGCGTATGGACCCGGGACTAAACGAAGAGAATAAGAAAGTAAGGCCCAAGGCACCGGGGATGCGCTACAAGCATTATGCACCCAAAGCGGATCTGGTTATTGTAGAAGGTGAGACCCGGGCCGTTATTGAAAAGATTAATGCCCTGGCCAGGGAAAAACTGGATGCAGGATACGGCGTGGGGATCATAGGTACTGGGGAGACGGTGGACCAGTATCCCTTCGGGGTGGTGAAGAGTATTGGAAGCCGCAGCTCGGAGGAGACCATAGCCCGGCATCTGTACGGCGTACTGAGGGGATTCGATGAGGAAAATGTGGAGTATATTTTCTCGGAATCCTTCAAGACACCACAGATGGGACAGGCTATTATGAACCGGCTGCTGAAGGCCGCAGGACATCAGGTTATTAATATATCGAAAAATGCAAATATGAGTCAGCACGAAGGAGGAAGCAGCATGGCAAAAACAATTATTATGGATCATCCGCTTATTCAGCACAAGATTGGCATTATCAGAAGACAGGATACAAGTTCAAAAGAATTCCGCGAAATGATCGGAGAGATTGCGATGCTGGTCTGCTATGAGGCAACACGTGATCTGAAATTACAGGATGTAGAGATCGAGACCCCAATCTGCAAAATGGTGGCAAAAGAACTGGCGGGCAAGAAACTGGCAGTTGTACCGATCCTGCGTGCGGGACTTGGTATGGTAGAGGGCATGCTGGCTATGATACCGGCGGCAAAGGTAGGTCATATCGGATTATACCGTGATCCGGAGACTTTAAAGCCGGTGGAATACTACTGCAAGCTCCCGGCGGACTGCTCTGAACGGGAAGTCTTCGTGGTAGATCCCATGCTGGCCACCGGTGGTTCTGCCGCTGCAGCAATCACCCTGTTAAAAGAAAAAGGGGTAAAGAATATTCATTTCATGTGTATTATCGCGGCTCCTGAGGGAATCAAAGAAATGCATGAGAAGCATCCGGATGTGGATCTGTATGTGGGTGCACTGGATGAGAAACTCAATGATCACGGTTATATCGTACCTGGTCTGGGAGATGCTGGAGACCGTATTTTTGGAACCAAATAGATAAGGGAGGTAATTCCTATGAGCGAGAAAAGAGCAGATTATATTTCCTGGGACGAATATTTTATGGGAGTGGCCATGCTATCCGGCATGCGGTCCAAAGATCCCAGCACCCAGGTGGGCGCCTGTATCGTCAGTGCGGATAACAAAATTTTATCCATGGGCTATAATGGATTTCCCCGGGGCTGTTCCGATGATGAGTTCCCCTGGAACCGTGATGGGGACGATCCAACCAGGAACAAATATTTTTATTCCACCCATAGTGAATTAAATGCTATACTGAATTACCGCGGCGGTTCGCTGGAAGGCGCGAAACTCTATGTTTCCCTCTTCCCATGCAATGAATGCGCCAAGGCGATCATCCAGTGCGGCATCAAGACCATAGTCTATGACTGCGACAAATATGACGGAACACCGTCAGTCATTGCGTCCAAACGGATGCTGGATGCGGCAGGTGTGCGTTATTATCAATATACCAGGACGAACCGCAAGATCGTGCTGGAAGTGTAATATTTGAGTAACTATTCAGCAGGTCTGCGCATTTGCTGCGCCGACCGTAAGAAAATGATTCAGGAGTGAGAAAATCCCATCGCCGCAGGCGATTTTTATGGATTTTCGAATCGTAACTGGTCAGGTACTGAACAGTTACATATCTGAAAAAGAATGAAGGAGATTAAATTATTATGGCAAAAGAAAAGAAACTGGTAGAAGCGATTACTTCCATGGAGGAAGATTTCGCACAATGGTATACAGATGTGGTAAAAAAAGCGGAATTGACCGGCTATACAAGCGTAAAGGGATGCATGGTCATCAAACCTGCAGGTTATGCGATCTGGGAAAATATCCAGAGTGAGCTGGACCGCAGATTCAAGGAGACAGGCGTGGAGAATGTTTACCTGCCTATGTTTATCCCGGAAAGCCTGCTGCAGAAAGAAAAAGATCACGTAGAGGGATTCGCACCGGAAGTTGCCTGGGTGACCCACGGCGGTCTGGAGCCATTGCAGGAGCGCATGTGTGTGCGCCCTACCTCAGAGACCTTATTCTGCGACCTGTACGCCAAAGAGATCCAGTCCTACCGTGATCTGCCCAAGGTATTCAACCAGTGGTGTTCTGTAGTGCGCTGGGAGAAGACAACAAGACCGTTCCTTCGTTCCAGAGAATTCTTATGGCAGGAGGGCCATACGGCTCATGCGACTGCAGAAGAGGCTGAGGCACGTACTGTGCAGATGTTGAACGTTTATGCGGATTTCTGTGAGCAGATACTGGCAATCCCGGTTGTAAAGGGAAGAAAGACCGACAAAGAAAAATTCGCAGGTGCGGAATCTACTTATACCATCGAGTCTTTGATGCATGACGGCAAGGCGCTGCAGTCTGGTACCAGCCATAACTTTGGCGATGGATTTGCCAAGGCTTTCGGCATCCAGTTTACAGACAGAGACAACAAACTGCAGTATGTACATCAGACTTCCTGGGGTATGACTACCCGTATGATCGGTGCCATCATCATGGTGCACGGTGACAACAGCGGACTGGTACTGCCTCCGAAGATCGCTCCGACTCAGGTTATGGTGATCCCGATCCAGCAGAAAAAAGAAGGCGTGCTGGATAAGGCAGACGAAGTATTAAATGCGCTGAAGGCAGCAGGACTGCGCGCGAAAATGGACGACAGTGACAAGAGTCCTGGCTGGAAATTCTCCGAGCAGGAAATGCGCGGTATCCCTATGCGTATCGAGCTGGGACCGAAAGATATCGAGAATAATCAGGTAGTGCTGGTACGTCGTGATACACGAGAAAAGATCGTGGTTTCTATTGATGAGGCAGCAGCTAAGGCGGCAGAACTTCTGGAGACCATCCAGCAGGCTATGTTTGACAAGGCTCTGGCACACAGAGAGGCACATACCTACGAAGCGTATGATTATGAATCCTTTAAGCAGACCATCGAGGAGAAACCGGGCTTCGTGAAGGCTCCATGGTGTGGATGCCAGGAATGTGAAGATAAGATCAAGGAAGACACCTCAGCTACTTCACGCTGCGTACCTCTGGCAGGCGGGGAAGTAAAAGAAGGTACAGCTTGTGTATGCTGTGGCAAACCGGCAACCAAGATGGTTTACTGGGGCAAAGCATACTAGGATGAGGTAGAGCATGAGACTTAGATTACCGGCAAAGGTAAATCAAATAATCGACACTTTACAACGGCATGAGTTCGAAGCTTATGCCGTTGGTGGCTGTGTGCGGGATTCTATACTGGCGCGGGAACCGGAGGACTGGGATATCACCACCTCCGCCAAGCCGGAGGATGTGAAGCGGCTTTTTCGGCGCACGGTGGACACGGGGATCGAGCATGGTACGGTGACGGTGCTTTTGGGTGATGAAGGCTTTGAAGTGACCACATATCGCATCGATGGGAAATATGAGGACGGCCGCCATCCGGCCCAGGTGGAGTTCTGCGGCAATCTTTCTGAGGATCTGCGGCGCAGGGACTTTACTATCAATGCTATGGCATACAATCATGAGACGGGCCTTGTGGATCTTTTTCATGGAATGCAGGATCTTCAGGCGCGCATCATCTGTTGTGTGGGCAATCCAAGAGAACGATTCGGGGAGGATGCCCTGCGTATCCTGCGGGCGGTGCGTTTTGCGGCCCAACTGGGCTTTCATATTGATGAGGATACCAGATTTGCTATACGGGAACTGGCCTATACACTGCACAAGGTCAGTGCGGAACGTATTCAGGTGGAAATCGTCAAACTGCTCACTTCCGGTTATCCGGAAATGTGGCTTACACTCTATCAGATGGGTATCACCCATGTGATCATGCCGGAATTCGACCGGTGCATGGACACGCCGCAGAATACACCTCATCATTGCTATACGGTAGGGGAGCATACACTGCGGACCCTCAATCAGGTGCCCGCAGATAAGGTGCTGCGGCTGACTATGCTGTTCCATGATATGGGCAAGCCGGAGAGCCGGGTTATAGATGAGACTGGGCGGGATCATTTTTATGGTCATGCGAAAAAGAGCGAAGAGATAGCGAACAAAATCCTGCACCGGCTGCGGTTTGATAACGATACCATCCGCAAGGTGACGAGACTGGTCCGCTTCCATGATTACAGACCGGAACCGGTGGACAGGGAAGTGCGCAAGGCAATCCATTACATTGGGGAAGACCTGTTTTTGTATTATCTCATCGTACAGAGAGCGGATACCACGGCGAAAAGCGGCTATCAGCAGGCAGAAAAATTCGCACGGATCGAGGCAGTACAAAATATCTATGAGAACATTCTGCGGCGAGGCGACTGCCTGAATCTGAAGGGACTCAATATATCCGGCAGTGACCTGATCAGTCTTGGCATCAAACCGGGCAAGCAGATCGGCGTGCTGCTGGAAAAGGCGCTGGACAAGGTGCTGGAAGATCCCATATACAATACCAGGGAATTTTTGCAGCGGTTTGTTTTATTGCAATATGAGAAAATAGAGTAACTGGTCAGGCACAAAACAGTTACAAAATGGGAAGCTAACATACTTGCGGTCCCCCTCACATACACTAGAAAGAGTGTTTGGAAGTGAGGGGGACTTTTTGGTGCTTGATAAAGGATTGAGTGTATTATCCCAGTACGGAATGGAAGCGAAAAATACATACAGAGGGAGAGGTGCCCTTCTGGTGCAGACAGAGGAGGGGCTTTATCTCATACAGGAATTCCGCGGCTCCAAAAGAAGGCTGGAAAAGCAAAATGAACTGTTGGAAAATATAGAGGCGGCGGGTTATGCACCGGTGGACAAGGCTCTGCGCAATCAAGAGGGCAGCCTCGTATCTCTGGATGCGGACGGAGCACCTTATATGGTACGGCAGTGGATGGAGGGCCGGGAATGTGACACCCGTTCCAGGGAAGATATATTACAGGGCGTGCGTACCCTGGCAAAACTGCACAATGTCATGTATCTGCCCACAGAGCAGGAGGATGTCCGCCAGCCACTGCAGGAAGAGTATATGCGCCACAACCGGGAATTCAGGAAAATACATCAGTACATAAGGCAGAGGAGACTGAAGAGCGATTTTGAGAATCTGTTTCTGGCAAGCGTGAAAGAATATGAGGAATACGGCAGGGAGGCAGCACAGCGCCTGGGACAGTCCAGGTATCCGCAACTGAAAGAATATGTGACCGGTCAGGGTGCCGTCTGTCACGGAGAATGCAGCCAGCATAATTTTATGGTGACAAAAGCCGATATGGCGCTGGTGCATTTTGATCATTGGTGCTATGACCTGCAGATCGCGGATCTGGCTTATTATATGCGCAAGATCCTGGAAAAGCAGAATTGGGACCTGAAATTCGGCATGCGGCTTATGGAGGAGTATGACCGGATCAAGCCTTTCGAGCGGGGGGAGGACTACAATCTGCTGGTGCGCCTGTCCTATCCGGAAAAGTACTGGAAACTGGTGAATCATTATTATAACCAGAATAAGGCACTTCCTCTGGCAAAGGACCGGGATAAAATGAAACGTATCCTGGATCAGACTGCTGCATGGAGGTTTTTTGTTAAAAAGAGTTTTTCTAATTTCCTTTTTAAGTGAGATGTTATATAATAGAGGAAATAAAAACATGGGAGGTACCACAATGGATTACAAAGAAGTATACCAGTCTTGGCTTGACAATCCTTATTTTGATGAGGCAACCAAGGCAGAACTGAAAGCGATTGAACATGACGATAATGAAATTAAAGAACGTTTTTATATGGATCTGGCTTTCGGAACAGCAGGGCTTCGCGGTATCATTGGAGCTGGAACAAATCGCATGAATATTTATGTTGTGCGCAAAACAACACAGGGTCTGGCAAATTATATCAGCCAGGTAAACGGACAGGAAAAAGGTGTGGCCATCGCTTACGATTCCCGCCGTATGTCTCCGGAATTTGCAAAAGAGGCAGCACTCTGTCTGGCAGCCAATGGCATTAAGGCTTATTATTTTGAAACCCTTCGTCCTACACCGGAGCTGTCTTATGCAGTGCGCAAATTAGGCTGTATCGCAGGCATCAACATTACTGCCAGCCACAATCCGCCGGAATACAACGGATATAAAGTATACTGGGAGGACGGTGCGCAGATCACACCGCCTCACGACACCGGTATAATGGATGAAGTGAAAAAAGTGACGGATTATAATGCTGTGAAGACTATGAGTGAAGCAGACGCGGCGGCAGCAGGATTATTCCAGGTGATCGGTGCAGAGGTGGACGATGCTTATATTGCAGAATTAAAGAGTCAGGTACAGCATCAGGATGCTATCCAGGCAGAAGGCAAGAATCTGAAGATCGTATACAGCCCGCTGCACGGTACCGGCAATGTTCCGGCAAGACGTATCCTCAAAGAACTTGGCTTTGAGAATGTCTATGTAGTGCCGGAACAGGAAAAACCGGACGGTGAATTCCCTACCGTAAGCTATCCGAACCCGGAATCAGCAGAAGCATTTGTACTCGGCCTCAAATTAGCCAAAGAAGTGGATGCAGATCTGGTGCTGGCTACAGACCCGGATGCGGACCGTCTGGGCGTTTACGTAAAAGACAGCAAGACCGGGGAATATTATACCCTGACCGGCAATATGTCCGGCTGCCTGCTGGCTCATTATGAGATCTCCCAGCGCAAAGCATTAAAGGGGCTGCCGGATGACGGTGTCCTGATCAAGACCATCGTTACCACCAATATGGCGGACGCTATCGCAAGATATTTCAATATCGGCCTCATCGAGGTGCTGACTGGTTTCAAGTTCATCGGACAGCAGATCCTGAATTTTGAGAATACCGGAAAGGGTACATACCTGTTCGGATTCGAGGAGAGCTATGGGTGCCTCATCGGAACACATGCGAGAGATAAGGACGCTATCGTGGCTACTATGGCACTGTGCGAAGCAGCAGCTTATTATAAGACCCAGGGCAAGACGCTCTGGGATGTTATGATCGATATGTACGAGCAGTACGGATATTACAAGGATTCCATCAAATCAATGGAATTCAAAGGCATCGAGGGACTGGAGAAGATCCAGACCATCCTTACCAACTTCCGCAACAACCCGCCGAAGACCATCGGCGCATATACCGTGACCGCAGTGCGCGATTACAAGGAAGATACGAGAAAGGACCTGTCAACAGGCGCAGTGGAATCCACCGGCCTGCCAAGTTCCAATGTACTGTATTATGAATTGACCGACGATGCGTGGGTATGCGTAAGACCTTCTGGTACCGAGCCAAAAGTAAAATTCTATTATGGTATCAAGGGTACCTCCATGGAAGACGCAGATACAAGATCCGCAGCACTGGGACAGGCTATTGGTGAAATCGTCGATACAATGATGTAAAAGTGCCTAAAAACCGCCGAAAATGGCGTGAAATCAACCGAAAACCTTGACAAATGCGGCCAAAGAGTATATAAATGTATGTAGAGTTTGTCAAAGTACAGCTTATTAAATCTATTGAGAAGATTAGAGGAGGAACACTCATGAACAAAACAGAATTAGTAGCAGCTATTGCTCAGGAAACCAAATTACCTAAGAAAGATGCTGAAGCAGCAATTAAAGCTTTCGTAGACGTTGTTTCTGAAGAATTGAAAAAAGGCGAAAAAGTTCAGTTAGTAGGCTTTGGTACATTCGAAGTTTCTGAGAGAGCAGCTAGAGAAGGAAGAAATCCTCAGACTGGCGAAACAATGAAGATTGCAGCTTCTAAAGCTCCGAAATTCAAAGCTGGTAAAGCTTTAAAAGACATCGTTAACGCATAATCAATGATGATACTGGAGAGAGGGACTATTCGTAGTTCCTCTTTCTTTTATTGGAAAGGGAAATATGAGATTAGATAAGTTTTTGAAAATTTCCAGACTGATCAAGAGAAGGACTGTGGCCAACGAGGCCTGTGATGCGGGCCGTGTGCTGGTCAACGACAAGCCGGCCAAGGCTTCCGTCAAGATCAAAGTGGGGGATATTATTGAGATCCTCTTTGGCAGCAAGTCGGTCAAGGTGGAAGTGCTGGATGTACAGGAGACCGTGCGCAAGGAAGAAGCACAGGAACTGTACCGCTATCTATAATTACTAATTTGGAATGAAGCGGAGAATGCTTCCATATAATGGTGATAAGACCCTTATATGGAGGCGTTTTTTGGAAGAAGGGAAAGGAAGCGGTGCGCACAGCCTGCATCTGCAGGAACGTAAAAAAGGAATGATCACCGGTGTCAGGGAAGTTTTTTCCTTTGATGACAAAGAGATCCTTCTGGATACCTCAGCGGGAGCTATGACCATACGGGGCGTGGAACTGTCTATCACCAGACTTTACATTGAGCAGGGAGAAATCGACATTGCCGGACAGATCGACAGCATTGTCTATTCAAAAAGCAGCGAACAGAAGAAAAATAAAGGAAAACGAATCCTGGGGAGAATGTTCCAATAAGCATGCAGACACTGGAAATAGAACTGATGATATTTCTAAAGGCGGCAGGCAGCGGGGCACTTCTCCTTTTTTGTTATGATATCTTAAGGGGCGTGCGCAGGGGGCTGGAAGACAGGATCCATACTGTGCGGATCGGCGATCTGTTGTTTGGGATAGGCAGTGGATTTTACTTATTTTTTCGCATTTATACATATAACCTGGGTGTTTTGCGAGGCTATATTTTCCTGGGTGTACTCCTGGGAATGGTCATATACCATTATACATTGGGAGGCCCGGTGCTGTTTTGTGTATCTTTTTTGATAAAAAGGTTGAAATTCAGCGTTTTATGGGTTAAAATCTTTATATGTAAATGTATTTCGGCTTCGGGAATTATGGGGTTTGTAAAAAATGGGAAAAATAAAAAAGACAAGAAGAAGGGGAAAGGCAGCGGGAGTGCACGCTAAACGTTATCGGGCGACCATGCTGGCCATTTCTTTTGTTGTGTGTATGCTGTTGATTCTTTTATGTATTGAAGGGATATCCCTGCAGCAGCGCATCATTGCGAATGACGAGAAAAAGGATGTGCTTACTTCGGAGATTGAGAAGGAGACAGCCCGCACGTCAGAACTGGATGAATTAGATAAATATATGCAGACGGATGAGTATGCAGAGGAGACAGCCCGGGATAAGATGGGGCTGCTTAAGGATAATGAGATCCTTTTCAAAGCGCAGAAGTAGTTATATGAGGAATCCTGTCAATGAATTCTGCTTGAACGACATGTGATTCTGACAAAAAATTTAATATAAAGCATTTATAATATCCTTCTTAGGAACTTTCTGTGAGGAGGGATATAGATGAGAGAATGGATACTTGCCATGCTCGGAATTAGCGCGATACTGCTTATTCGGGACATGGCAAAAATTATTTCTTCGGGGAAAACGAAAAAAGAGACAACGGTCGTATACGACTGTCATCCGCAAAAAGAGAAAAT
>JAQUWF010000165.1 GCA_028692975.1 Lachnospiraceae bacterium | reverse complement strand
TTATGACGGGGCTGCCCAATATGGTATGGGCTTTTGGCAGCGTAGGGTTATTTATGATGAGGCTGCCCAATCTGGATTGGGCTTTTGGCAGCGTAGGGTTGTTTATGATGAGGCTGCCCAATATGGTATGGGCTTTTGGCAGCGTAGGGTTATTTATGATGAGGCTGCCCAATATGATTTAGGCTTTTGGCAGCGTAGGGTTATTTATGATGAGGCTGCCCAATATGGTATGGGCTTTTGGCAGCGTAGGGTTATTTATGATGAGGCTGCCCAATATGGTATGGGCTTTTGGCAGCATAGGGTTATTTATGACGAGGCTGCCCAATATGGATTGGACTTTTGGTAACTGTAACGTTATTTTATATTTGGCATGAAAGGAGGATAAAGAACAAACAAAAATACAGAAAATCCTTGCTTTTCCACCTGTATTCGATTATAATTCTATCGTATTAAATAAATGGATGGGTTCCCGAGTGGCCAAAGGGGGCAGACTGTAAATCTGTTGGCACCGCCTTCGAAGGTTCGAATCCTTCTCCATCCATTAGATATTGGGAAAAGAGATTTGTTTTGCGCACAACCAAAACGGTTCGAATCCTTCTCCATCCATTCTCAATAATAAAGGTCTGACCTCTGGGTTGGATCTTTTTGTATTGTTAATTGTAGCGAAAAGGGGTAGCGTATTCGGAGCATTCCCGCTATAATAGGCATTGTGTGTGATTTTGGCATTTATATCAGGGAGGAATGAGTATGTTATCTTTTGAGAGTGATTATATAGAAGGTGCCCATCCGGAGGTTTTGCAGAAACTGGTGGAGACCAATCTGGAGAAATTGTCCGGGTATGGGTGCGACAGGTATTGCGAGAGTGCAAAGGAAAAGATCAGGCAGGCATGTGAATGTCCCAAGGCTCAGGTGCAGTTGTTGGTGGGTGGTACCCAGACCAATGCTATTGTGATTGGGTCTATGCTGCGGAATTTTGAAGGTGTCATGGCGGCGGAGACGGGCCATGTGAGCCTGCATGAGGCCGGGGCTATTGAGAATACCGGACATAAGGTTTTGCAGATCCCGGGACATGATGGGAAGATGGATGCGGGAGAGCTGCGGGTGTATTTGGAGAGCTTCTATGGGGACGAGAATCATGAGCATATGGTATTTCCGGGGATGGTCTATATTTCCCACCCTACGGAATATGGTACTTTGTATACAAAGCAGGAATTGAGTGTATTATCCGGTATCTGCAGGGAATATAAGATCCCCCTGTTTCTGGATGGGGCACGCCTTGGTTATGGTCTTATGAGTTATGAGACAGATGTGACGCTGCCGGATATGGCGAAGTATTGCGACGTGTTTTATATTGGTGGAACTAAGGTGGGAGCACTGTGCGGGGAGGCTGTTGTCTTCACGAAACAGAACATGCCGGAGCATTTTGTGACTACGGTGAAGCAAAGAGGTGCGCTTCTGGCGAAAGGACGTCTTTTGGGTGTGCAGTTCGATGCACTTTTTACGGATAATCTCTATCTGCGTATCAGCAGACATGCCATCGATATGGCAGAAGTCCTGAAGAGGGCCTTTCGGGAAAAGGGATATTCCTTCCATATTGATTCGCCTACCAACCAGCAGTTTGTGGTGCTGGAAAACAAAAACATGGAACGGCTGAAAGAATTGGTTGGATTCTGTTTCTGGGAAAAAGTGGACGAGGAGCACACGGCGGTGCGGTTTGCCACCAGCTGGGGCACAAGACAGGAAGATATCGAGAAATTGAGGGAGATACTGTAGCCATGAAGATACGCACGGCAGAGCGAAAAGACCTGGAAGAATTGCTGGCAATCTATAATTATGAGGTGGAAAACGGGGTGGCGACCCTGGATATCAGGCCGCGGACCCGGGAGGAATGGGCGGAGTGGTTTGATGCACATAATGTGGAAAATCATCCGCTGATCGTGGCGGAGACAGACGGAAAAGTGGCGGGCTATGCAAGTCTGTCTGCCTATCGGAACAAGGAAGCCTACAAGTCTACCGTGGAACTGTCCGTGTATATCCATGGAGATTACCGACGACAGGGTGTGGCTACGGCATTGATGGAGCAGATCCTTGTATGCGCCAGAGAGGATGCCAGCATTCACACGGTGGTGTCTGTGATCACAAGAGGAAATGAGGCAAGCATCCGCTTACATGAGAAATATGGATTCACCTTCTGTGGGACGATCCATGAGGTGGGATATAAGGCCGGGCGGTATCTGGATATTGATAATTTTGAACTGCGCGTATGACATGTTTTGTCATAGAGCGTCATAAGGTAGAAAGTTGAGAAGTTGAACAGTTATGTCGATTAAGAAAACATTTGCAAAGTATGTGTCCTTAAATATTTTCGGAATGATAGGGATTTCCTTTTATATTCTGGCGGATACCTTTTTTATTTCCCTAGCGGAGGGGGCTAATGGGATCACTGCACTGAATCTGGTGCTGCCCATTTACAGTTTCATATTTGCGGTAGGGTCCATGATGGGTGTGGGGTCTGCCATACGCTTCAGCCTTTGTCGGGCCAAGGGGGAGGACGGGGCAAGTCTTTTCTTCTCCAATGCCATCTTCTGGGGACTGATTCTGGGGGCCGTATTCATGGTGCTTGGCGGATGCTTTCCCGGCGAGTTGATAGAACTGCTTGGGGGAAATGAGGAGATTGTGCGCATCGGTACTCCTTACACACGGATTTTCATGCTGTTTGCGCCGTTTTTTATGTGGAACTATGTGTGTAATGCCTTTGTGCGAAATGATGGGGCACCGACCATAGCCATGGCAGCGACTCTGTGCAGCAGTCTTTTTAATATTGTCATGGATTACATACTTATGTTTCCTTTGAACATGGGCATGGCGGGTGCTGCACTTGCCACGGCTATTTCGCCCATACTGGGGATCGCCATCTGCTGTATTCATTTCTTCTCAAAGAAAAATACCATTCGTTTCCTGTGGCGCAGACCGTCTGTGACGCGTCTGGTGCGGTCCTGTCAGCTGGGTGTATCCGCATTTGTGGGAGAATTTGCCACTGGTGTGACGACTATGGTGTTTAATGGGCTGATCCTTGGCATCGCGGGAAATGTGGGCGTGGCGGCTTACGGAGTCATCGCCAATGTGTCCCTGGTGGGGATTGCCGTTTTCAACGGTCTGGCCCAGGGGTCCCAGCCGCTTTTCAGTGAATTGTATGGAAAAGGGCAGAAGAAGGCAGTCCGGCAGGTACTGCGTATGAGCATCATCACAGGCTTTGTGCTGGCGGGCGTTATCCTTTTGGCTACGAATCTGCTGGATGAACAGATCGTGACAGTTTTCAACAGCGGACAGGATGCGCAGATGGCAGAGTATGCCATGCATGGACTGCATATCTATTTCCTGGGCTTTTTATTTGCGGGCTATAACATTGTGTGCACCGGATATCTCAGCGCCGTGGGCGTGGCAAAATGGGCCTTTGCGGCATCTATCCTGCGTGGTGTGGCGGCGATCATTCCCTGTGCGGTGCTGCTTTCCATGGCCCTTGGCATGACCGGTGTGTGGCTGGCTTTTCCAACAGCCGAACTGATCACGGCGGTGGTTTCCACCATTGCCATTATCAGGCAGAAACACTGATCTGGAAGCGTCATGACAGTTGTTTGGGGTGTTGACAAAAACAAAACTGTAAGCTACAATAAAAAAAACATACATGCGTATGTACAGGAGGTGGAGGTATGCCAAGACACGACCCTGACCAAAAAACCAAGCAGAACATATTAGAAACTGCTATGCGTCTTTTTGCTGAAAAGGGAATGGAAAATGTGAAAGTTGAAGATGTTGTTAAAGAGGTTGGTGTAACACGGGGAGCATTTTACCATTATTTTAAATCCCGTGAAGAGCTGATTGCAGGTGTTATGTACAAATCCTTTGAAGAAAATGATGATAATCCTTATCTACTGGCTTATAAACAAAAAGGACTCAATGCTCTTGAAAAACTTCGCTTTGCAGCCAAACTTAGTTTGCATTCTCATTTAGACATGAGCGACAGTATGAGTGAGCAAATAAAGAAGTTATCAAGTGACCCTATCGTTTTTAAAAACGAGATAATTTTTCAAGTAACCGTAATGGCTACTTACATTGAAAAACTATTGATTGAGGGAAACAAAGATGGTTCCATGAATGTGGTCTTTCCGAAACAGGCATCACAAACGATTGCCTGGCTTGTTGCCTCATGGCTCAGTCCCTACTTAATAAAAGCGTCTTATGAAGAATATGTAGATAAAATTTCGTTCTTTGAACAACTCGGGGCATCGCTTGGCGTTCCTGTCATGGATGAGGAAATGAAAGAAATCTATTTTGCTCTTGGTAGGAAAGAATTTAAAAAAGAATAAATAAATTTTGCTGCCTTTCTATAGGCAGTAAAATTTACATTATAAACATACATACGCATGTATATACAGTGGAGGACAGTTATGTCAGAAAAAATAATTGAAATATCAGGACTACAA
>JAQUWF010000060.1 GCA_028692975.1 Lachnospiraceae bacterium | reverse complement strand
GTCTTGGTAACTTTACCTATTGGAATTTCACCACATCTCCTGCCCCATCCCCCATGCATCTGCATTCGGATATTATGGAAATCCATTGTATGATCAAAGGTCAGCGTTACTCTCAGATTGAAAATCTCGGCAGTCTAAAACGTTATACATACACTGGTAATGAAGTATTTATTACTTTTCCTTTTGAACTCCACGGCAATGGCAATCAGCCGCAATTACCCTGTGAGTTTTATGCATTGCAGATTATCACCAAGGATCCCCGGCATATGCTGGGGCTGAACGAAGAATACAGCGCAGCCCTTTACCATACACTTCTTGGACTAAATCGTCGTCATTATAAATTGGGTAGTTCTCACTTGCAATACCTGCGCACCGCCTTTAACTTTTTTTCAGACCTGTCCCCATCCTCCATACAGATTGGCGTACAGTTTCTGACCTGTTTTTTGTTTTCTCTGTCATTTTTATCTCCCATCATAGACAGTACTATAAAAAAAATTGATGAACCTATTCACAACGCAATTACATTTCTCAATCAAAATATCTGCGAAGAATTACAGATACGCAATTTGGCAGAAGTTTCCGGTTATTCCCTGTCCAGATTTAAAGTCAAATTCAAAAACGAAGTAGGTATCACACCCTCCGAGTACATCACTTTACAAAAACTGGAGTTTGCAAAAAAACATCTGGTGGAAACAGCAATTACCATTACTGATTTGGCCCACATGCTCAGTTTTTCCTCCAGTAATTATTTTAGTTCCGTATTCAAAAAGTACATGGACTGCACGCCAAAAGAATATCGCCTCAATTACCAGCAATACGAGACGCCAAAAAAGCCGCGGGTCAAATGAGCCCACGGCTTTATCTTTTATCTTTATTTACTCATCCAGACCAAAAGCATCATGTACTGCATTGATCGCTCTCTCGCCTTCGTCCTCATCGATAAGGACGGTTACACGGATCTCAGAAGTAGAAATCATGTTAATGTTGATTCCTGCGTTGTACAGGCATTCGAACATTTTTGCTGCAACACCTGGGTTTGACATCATACCTGCGCCAACGATAGAAAGTTTTGCAACCTCTTTTTTGACCTTGATATCTTTGAATGCCAGGCGGGCTTTGTTGTCCTGAAGTACCTGGAATGCCTCGTCCGCATTGGTATCCGCTACGGTGAAGGAGATATCCTTTGTGCCGTCACGTCCGATAGACTGTAAGATAACGTCAACGTTGATATTCTTCTTTGCCAGTGCATCGAACAATTTGAAGGCAACACCCGGTTCGTCCCTCAGTCCGATCACGGAAATACGATCTGCTTCTCTATCTAGCGCAACTCCACTAATTAACATTCTTTCCACTTTTACATCCTCCTTAACCACAGTTCCTTCTGAATTATTGAGACTGGAGCGAACCACCAGCCGTACACCATATTTTTTAGCCATTTCCACAGAGCGGTTGTGCAGGACACCTGCGCCCAGTGTAGCCAGATCCAGCATTTCATCGTAGGTAATCGCGTCTAATTTTCTTGCTTTCGGTACGAGACGAGGGTCTGCTGTATAGACACCGTTCACGTCCGTATAGATCTCGCAGGCATCCGCATGGAGTGCTGCTGCCAGAGCCACGGCCGTAGTGTCGGAACCGCCTCTTCCCAAGGTCGTATAATCATCGTATTTGTTCACTCCCTGGAATCCGGTCACGATAACGATCTTCCGGTCATCCAGCTCATGGCGAATACGCTCGCTGTCGATTCTCTTTAATCTTGCATTGCCGTATGCGCTGGTGGTATGCATAGCCACCTGAAACGCATTCAGGGAAATGGCACGAACGCCCAGTTTATCCATGGCCATGGCCATAAGCGCTACGGACATCTGCTCACCGATGGTAAAAAGCATATCCATCTCACGCTTGGGCGGCTTTGGATTGACTTCCTTTGCCTTCTCGATGAGTTCATCGGTATATTTTCCCATTGCAGATAAAACAACGACTACATCATTGCCCTTCTGGTAATCCTCGATACATCTTTTGGCAACATTCATGATTCTCTCTGCATTTGCCACAGACGTGCCGCCAAATTTTTTCACAACTAACATGGTTTTCTCCTCCGTCTCTCTATTCATTGAAAAGGTGTGTTACGATCTCACAGCCCCGGGCGATATCATTGCCGCTTTTCGCTGCTTCCTTTTCATTATAATACCAGGTATGCGGCTCCCCCTTCGTGCTGTCATACAGCAGATAAGGTACCGGATCACTGGTGTGGGTCCGCACGCAGATCGGTGTGGGATGATCCGGCAGTACCAGCAGGCGGTAATCCTCTCCCGACTGATCCATGGTATCTTTGACCACCTTGATAACCCTTGTATCCAGATTCTCAATAGCCTGGACTTTTCGTTCTACGCTGCCCTGGTGTCCCATCTCGTCGGGAGCTTCCACATGGATATATGCGAAATCATATCCTCTGTTCAGGAGCGCGTCACAGGCCGCATTGGCCTTGCCTTCATAATTGGTATGCAGGCCGCCGTTGGCGCCCTCCACCATAATATTCTCCATCTCCGCGCCTACGCCGATACCCTTAAGCAAATCGACTGCGGAAATCATGACACCTTTTTTGCCGTACTTCTCTTCAAAAGAAGAAAGGATCGGCTTCGTGCCTGCACCCCAGAACCAAAAACAGTTGGCAGGATTTAATCCCTTCGCCTTGCGTTCCAGATTCAGAGGATGCTTCGCCAGAATCTCGTAGCTGCGCTTCATCATATGAAGGAAGCGCTGATCTTCCGGCAGATACTGTCCGATCACCTGTCCCAATACATCATGGGGCTGGGTGAGTTTTTCTACCTGTCCGTGATCCCAGATCAGGCAGTGACGGTAACTGGTGCCCACATAAAACTGAAATGCTTCATTTTCCAGTTCCTGTGTCACAGCCTTCAATAAAACTGCCGCGTCCTCTGTACTGATCTCACTGGAACTGTGATCGATGATGGTCTTTTCTTCAAAAGGTTCGTCCCCATCTGATAAAGTGACGATATTGCAGCGGTAAGCCACATCCGTCTCCTTCATAGGCACGCCGATGCTCAAAGCCTCCAGTGGAGAACGCCCTGTGTAATACTCTTTCGGGTCATACCCCAGCACAGAAAGATTCGCCGTGTCGCTTCCCGGGCTCATGCCTTCCGGGATGGTATGTACCAGTCCGATCTCCGACTGAGCAGCCAGCGCATCCATGGTGGGTGTTTTGGCATATTCCAGCGGAGTCTTATTATCTAATTCCGAAATAGGCTCGTCCGCCATTCCGTCTCCAAGAACCAGTATATATTTCATAATAACTATCTCCTCAAATAATTATTTTAAAACCTTAAACCCATGCGCGGATGCGGCTGATCACAGTGCCAAGTTTTTCCGCCTTTGCCTTGAAGTCCGCCTCTGTCATCTTGTCCGTAATCACAGCAAATTCTTCCGGTGCATCCGGCAGGGATACGGTCTCCACATGTCCCAGCACCTGCTCCACCTGCTCCATATCTCTGGTCAGACTGCCCTTGATACGCACGAAGAAGCGATTCTCCACGCTGTCCACAGACATAAGATTCAGTGTCTTGCTGCTCCAGTTCATGAAAATATTTCTGTGCAGATGTTTCGCACAATCCACCACGTCCGCAACCACTGCGCTGGCGGTAGGCAGCTTGCCTGCTCCACTTCCGTAGAACATAGCGTCTCCCAGCACATTACCATGTACGAAAATCGCATTAAATACGTTGTTAACGCTATATAATGGGCTGTTCTGATTAATCATAACCGGAGAAACCATAGCATAGAAGCCATCGCCCACTTTTTTGCTGGTCGCCAGCAGCTTGATGCTATTGTCCAGATGTTTCGCATATTTAATGTCCGTAGCATCGATCTTTGTGATACCTTCGGTATAAATGTCTTCATAATTCACATGACGGCCATATGCCAGAGATGACAGGATCGCGATCTTGCGGCAGGCATCGTAGCCTTCCACATCCGCTTCCGGATTGCGCTCTGCATAGCCTTTGTCCTGGGCATCCTTCAGAACTTCTGCGAAGTCAGATCCGTCGGTGGCCATCTTGGACAGGATATAATTGGTGGTACCGTTTAAGATACCTGTAATTTCATCGATCTCATCTGCGGTCAGAGAAGAATTCAGTGGGCGGATAATGGGAATACCGCCGCCGCAGCTTGCTTCAAATAAGTAGTTGATCTCACGGTCCTGCGCCATCTGTACCAATTCTGTACCATGCTCCGCCACCAGTGCCTTGTTGGAGGTGCAGACACTCTTGCCCGCTTCCAGCGCACGTTTCGTGAATGTGTATGCCGGCTCGATACCGCCCATAACCTCTACCACAACGTCCACTTCCGGATCGTTTATAATGGTATCAAAATCATGTACCAGAACCTTTTGTACCGGGTCTCCCGGGAAATCTCTCAGATCCAGGACATATTTGATGTTAATCTCTGTTCCTGCTTTTTTGTTGATGCTGGCATGATTGGTATTGATAACCTCTACCACACCTGAACCTACTGTACCGTATCCTAATACTGCGATATTTACCATAATCGTCACTCCCTGCCTAATATTTTCAAATAGTGTACGCCTGCTTCTGCTTCGATATTTTCTACCATGGCCTCCGCGTCTCCGGTGCCCGGCAGTATATCCACGCTCAGAGTCAGGGTTGCTACCCCATTGATGGGGATGCTCTGGTGAATCGTTAAAATGTTGCCGCTGTACTGTGCAATGATCTTAAGCAAAACGGACAACAAACCAGGTTCGTCGTCCATCTGAATAATAAATGTGACGGTCTTCCCCTTCGTGTCCTCATGAAATGGGAAAATATCGTCTTTATATTTATAAAAAGAGCTGCGACTGATTCCCACCTGATCAATGACTTCCTGTACCGTAGCATCTTTTCTCCGATCCAGGATCTTCTTTGCTTCTACGACTTTGACCAGCACTTCAGGAACAGCTTTTTCCTTCACCACAAAATACTTTGTTTTCTTATCCATGTTCCACCTCTGCTTGTCCGCGTACAAAACACATTTGTTTTTGCAAGAAAGATAGTATCATATTCCAAGCAGAGATGCAAGATGTTTTTCATAAAAAATTGACTTACCCTTGTTTTTTACTTAATGCAATCCATTTCAGATAGGCATTGATAAACGGATCCACGTCTCCGTCCATGACCTTGTCCACATTGCCGGACTCTTCGTTGGTCCTGTGGTCCTTGACCATGGTGTACGGCTGCATAACATAAGAACGGATCTGGTTGCCCCAGCCGATCTCGGTCACATCGCCGCGGATGCCGGAAAGCTTCTCCATATTCTCCTGCTGTTTCAGCAGATACAGTTTGGCCTTCAACATCTGCATAGCCTTATCCTTATTCTGGAACTGGGAGCGTTCGTTCTGACACTGCACCACCGTGTTGGTAGGCAGATGGGTGATACGGATAGCGGAGGACGTCTTATTGATGTGCTGTCCACCGGCACCGGATGACCGATAAGTATCAATACGGATCTCATCATCATTGATCTCGATGTCCAGGTCTTCCTCAATATCCGGCATGACATCGCAGGATACGAAAGATGTCTGGCGTTTTCCAGCCGCATTAAAAGGAGAGATACGCACCAGACGGTGTACCCCTTTTTCTGATTTCAAATAGCCAAAGGCATTATCCCCATTGACCTGGAAAGTCACAGACTTGATGCCCGCTTCCTCACCGTCCAGGTAATCCAGCACTTCCACTGAATATCCTTTCTTGTCCGCCCACCGTGTATACATACGATAGAGCATGGAGCACCAGTCACAGGACTCTGTTCCGCCTGCCCCCGCATGGAGGGTCACGATAGCATTGTCCTTGTCATACTCTCCTGACAGCAGTGTCTTGATGCGAATATTATCGATCTGCTCCACGAAAGAATCCACCATCTCCTGGATCTCGGGTACCAAAGAGGGATCGTTCTCCTCTTCTCCCATCTCCATCAGTGTCTCGATATCTTCCTTCTGAGTCACCAGATTATCGTAAGATTCCAGATCTGACTTGAGAGAATTCAATGTCTTCGTCATCTCCTGGGCCTTCTCCGGGTCATTCCAGAAATCCGGTTCTTCCATTTTTCTTTCTAATTCTTCTATTCGCTTTGCCTTATTAGCCAGGTCAAAGTGAATCCCTCACTTCCACTAATGGTCCTTCGTACGCATTGAGCGTAAAACGAAATTGATCTAATTCAACCACAGCTTCACCTTCTTTCATTTTTTATTCAATTTCATAGTAATACCATGATCACTAAACTCGAAAACACCTCATTAAGTGTTCAGGTATGCATTCTCACTAGGCTCGATAATACCTCGCCAAGTGTTCATAGTATATCACACTTTTACAATAAATTAGAGTTTTTCAGTCTTTTTTTAAAGAAATTTGAAGAAATCCATGAATTTCATAAGGTGCCTCGCCTTTCCATATACTACTCCTCACTTTTCTCCGCTGGCGCATCTGTACCCACGCATTCCATGCCGCCCCACAGCAGCAGGAAGTGAATCAAAAATATAATCCAAACTACCATATCCGTGAAACAATTCCCGAATTCGCTGAATTTCAGTTTTCCCCATTTCAGATATTCATACACAAAGGAACAGGATGGAAAAATCAAAACGGTCAGTGCGGTACAGAGCAGGGCGGTCAGGAAACGTACTCTTCTGCCAAACAGCCGTACACGCCGCTGCATAGCCTCACCCACAAGGAACACCAAAACCGCCCAGGCAAACAGTAAAATCAGGCTAACGGAGAGCAGCAGCCAAAAGAAAACAGGCTGCCAAAAGAACAAAATACATCCCATCAGCAATATGCCCCAGTAAATATAGAAGGGCCAAAGTCCTTTTAATACATGTTCATTCCACATGGTACTTTCCTCACATCAACGCAAAGTAAACACGATTTATCTCATTCATCCATGTTTGAATCGGCAGAACACACAGCAGTGTATACAAAACTGTTCCTGCAATCAGACTGATGCGCACTAGGGAAATTCCCCGGAACTGCCATATGATCAGCAGTGTAAATACCAGAAGCAGCCAGATCATAAATACCATGGTCAGCACTCTCTTTTCGGTCAGTCCATAGGCGGAGATATAGAGAATCATTTTGCTCATGGCTGTGGCAATCAGCAGCATGGTCAGTGCAGACACCACCACATTCATCACCCGCAGTAATTTACTCTCCCCTCTGGACTTTCTGCCGAAAGAATTCGCCAGCGTCAGGACGGTCAGGTTCAGCACCGCCACCTGGCAGAGTTCGAAAAATCCCCGTCTGGCATATTCCGCGTAAGTATACATTTCCGGGCGCAGGCCGAAGAAAGCGGAAAAGATATAACTGGTCTGCAGGCCGATGAACAAAATGTATACTATAGATATGATAACAAGTGCCGTGTGCAGAGCCAGATTCGGCACAATGCGGCAGATGCCCATCGTTTCCCGGATACCTTCTTGTGAAAAGCGGTCCGTATTTCTCTGGTGTACGCTCCCGTAAATCAGTCCAAATAGATAGGCCGTAACGGGTAGGGAAAGGAGGACACGGATCAGGAAGACGAGGAATTCTTCATGGAAGTAGCCACCCATGTTCTGAATCAGATCCGCAAAATGCTGGTCTGCACTCCCCAATAAGGGCAGGGCAATAAAAAGTATGGGCAGAGTGATGGCTAAGCCAAGCAGGATGGTCAATAACTGACGCATATGACCTTTTCCTTCTTCTTTTCCTGAACTTCCCAGTACCTTGATATGGCAGATAAAATTATAGAATGGCACCACGATTATGGTATTCCATCCGTCCACCAGGATCCACTGGGAACTTTGTCCCCGTTCCAAAAGATTTCCGCCTGCGCAGATGACCGCATAGGCCGCTGCCAGTACCAGCGCCATAATCTGGATCGGCGGGAAAATAATTCCCTGCTCCGAGTAAGACAGACCCAGCGCACCCACAATGATGAGCCAGAAATAACCTTCCTTCGCTGGACGTTTTTTCTTACAACCAAAATACGCCAGGACAAACAGCACGTATGCCACTGTGAAGATTTTCAATTTCCATTCCGTGCCTGCACTGGTAAAGATATATACGAAGCCGAACCCCAAAAGGAAGGTCAGCCACCCAAAGATCCGGTCATTCCAATCCGCTGTAACTGGTTTCGGCTGCGTAAAATTGGGTACACTTTGTAAAGGTAAGCCCTCTGTTGTGCTCACCACATTTTGATTTTCCATATGATTTATACTCCTTGCTTTATGATTATCCGTAACTACCCCGTTACAATTATCCTAATTTATTCCTCCACATATTCCAGCACATCACCCGGCTGGCAGTCCAGCGCCTTGCAGATCTGATTCAGGGTGCTTAGTTTTATTGCCTTTGCCTTTCCATTCTTCAGGACGGATATATTGGCTATGGTGATGCCTACCCGTTCCGCCAGTTCCGTCACGCTCATTTTTCGTTTCGCCAGCATGACATCTACATTGATCACGATCACGTCCGCACCCCCTATATGGTCAGATCCTGGTCTTCCTGCAGCTGGCTGGCCTTGTAGACCAGATGGGACAGGGAAGCACACAGAACAGTCAGCGAGATACAGATCATGAGAATCAGAAAGATTCCAAACAGCAGAATCAACCCATACGTCACATACCATTTCCAGATCACACATCCGGTCAGGATCAATGCATATAAAATACAGTCCACCAGCAGGAAATGGCTCATTTGTTTCAGGGCCTTTGCATTCTCTTTGGAAAAGGAATCATCCCTGCCGATGCGCACACAGATCCCCCAGAATTTCCACAGGCACAGAAACACCGGCACGGCCGTGACCCACACGGTAACACAGGCACTTACATACCCGAATGTCCCATAAGACTCCAGCACCATCTGCCAGAATATAGACGGCAGAAACCATCCCACAAATACCAGAAACAAGACACTGGCCCCAATGGTAATTGCCTTCAGATATTTGGACATTTCCATCTGTTTCATACAAATCCTCCTTTATATTGCTTTTTGTTATGATGTTATTATATTCTACACGCTTTCGAATGTCAATATATTTTTATCGTTTTACGATAAGTGCAGGGAGTTGCCCAACATTGGGTATGGGGTACACCAGCAAATCTCTCCTTACCAAAAGAATAAGCAAGTTACTGCATGGGACACGTTTTCACCCTCCCTTTGGGTAAGCAGGGCGGGCGAATCCACTATCTTACCCATTCACACCAACAATTCCAGGTTTTACGCTGGCGGATTCACTTGCGCTGGGTATGGCACACAACAACGGCTCCCTCCTTACCCAAAATGATTAGCAAGTTACTGCATGGGATACGTTTTCACCCTCCCTTTGGGTAAGCAGGGCAGGTTAATCCACTATCCTACCCATTTAGACCAACAATTCCAGTTTTTGCGCTGGCGAATTCACTTGCGCTGGGTATGGGGTACAGCCGCAAATCCCTTCTTACCCAAAATAAAACCGGGTATCCTCAGATACCCGGCCAAAAATATTCATTTCTATTTATTTTCTATTTTATCCTGTTCTTCTATTTTTCCTGTCTCTTCCTCTTCCAGAAGTTCCAGTTCCGACTTTTTGTATTTCTTGCGATTGAATATATCATAAATACACGGTACCACAAACAACGTCAGAAGCGTTCCATAGATCAGTCCGCCGATGGTAACGATAGCCATAGGCTGCGCCATATCAGCACCCATGCCCATACCCATTGCCATGGTAGACAGCCCCAGGATCGTCGTGAGTGCGGTCATCATGATCGGGCGCATTCTCGTCTTGCCCGCCTCGATGATGGCCTCATGCTTATTCATGCCGCCTGCCCGCAGCTGGTTAATATAATCCACCAGCACGATACCGTTATTGACAATGATACCGGACAACATAACGAAGCCAATCAATGCGATAACACTGACCTCACTGTTGCTGATGACCAGACCGAAGAATCCTCCGGTAAATGCCAGTGGGATCGTAAACATAACGATGAACGGCGATAAGAGCGACTGGAACTGTGCCACCATGATCAGGTACATAAACAGGATCGCCAGAGCCAGCATCTTTAACAGTTCTACCATGGCTTCATTAATGGTCTCATCCTCGCCCTGCATCTCTATGGTATAGCCGTCCGGCGTTTCATAATCCGCCAGTGCCGTTTCCACCTCATCTGCCACCAGACCGATGTTGTGATCTTCATCGATTCCTGCCGTCACGCTGATGTAGCGGCTCTGGGCATCACGTCCGATCGACTGCAAGCCCTCTGCGGAAACAAATTCCCCAATGTCCGCCAGCGGTACTTCTTCCTCATTGCCCTCCTGATCCTTCGCCGTTATGGTAAGGTTCTTCACATCATCTCTTGTAAATTCTGTCTTTTCTTCATTAAAGACAAGCACATCGAAGTCCTTCGATATGGTAGATAAGGTCGTGGCCGAATTCGCCTCCTTGATCTTATCATTCACCTGCTGAAACACCTGTGCCACCGTGAGATTATGCTGAGACGCCTTGTCCTTATCCACGATAAGCCGCAATTCCTCCGTGGTATCTTCGATACCATCAGAAACATTCATCGTTCCCGGCACCTTCTCCACGATCCCCGCCACATCTTTGGCTATGGTCTGGAGTTCATCCAGATCACGGCCCTTGATCTGTACGGTGACGCCGCTGCCGCCAAGTGCGCTCATATCCATGCTGGAGGTCTCCACGTTGATCTCACAGTCCAGATCCTTTGTCATATCTTCAATGGTCGATTTGAGTTCCTCATTGGACAACTCCATCTTTTCCTTCAGAATCACATACATGGTCGCCGTATCATTTCCGCCGGAACCGCCCATCATGCTTCCCATGCCGGATCCGCCGCCTGCCATAGCACCGACATCCTCCACATCGGAAATAGTCATGATGCGCTCGGCTACCGTATCGGCCATAGCCCCCGTATCGGTCAATGTGGAGCCCTCCGGCATAGTCAGAGAAATACTGGTCTGGGTGCTCTCCATAGTCGGCATAAATGCCGTTCCCTTGGAAACCGACATCCAGGCACTAAGCCCCAAAAGTGCCAGCGCCAGGATCAGAACCACCGGCTTGAAGCGCAGCACCGGTTCCATAAGTCTTCCGTAAATATTCTGTATACGGTCAAATAATTTGTGTTCTTTTTCTTTTGTATTGCGCAGCACTCCTGCAGACATCATAGGCACCAGCGTCAGAGCCACCACCAGACTGGACAGCAGGGAATACGCTATGGTCAGCCCCATATCCACGAACAGCTGCCGCGTGATACCTTCCGTAAATACGATGGGTGCAAATACACAGACTGTAGTCAGCGTGGAGGCAACGATAGCGCCTGCCACCTGTCTTGCACCCTCCACCGCTGCTTTTCTTGCGGGAACACCGAGATTCCGCAGTCGGTACACATTCTCGATAACAACGATGGAGTTATCCACCAGCATACCGACACCCAGAGCCAGACCTGACAGGGAAATCACGTTCAGGGTCACGCCGCTGAAATACATAAGCACGATGGATGCCATAATACTGATGGGAATGGAACACGCTACCACCAGCGTCGGCCGCAGATCCCGCAGGAACAACAGCAGGATAAAGATAGCCAGAATACCGCCGAAAAGCATATTCTGAAGTACCGAATCCACCACCATGCTGATATAAACGCCCTGATCCATAAGGACTGTGGTATGGTTGCCCTCCACCGTGGCATCCAGATTGGCGAAATATGCATTCAGCCGATCCGCCACATCGCCGGTGGAATATCCGGTCTGCTTCTGCACGCTGAGCAGCACGCCCGCATGACCGTTGATGGTCGCATACACCTCATCCGAATTATCGGTCACAGCCACATCTGCCACATCCGAAAGCCTTATGGGTTCCAGGCCATCGATATTCATATCTACTAAAGTCATATTCTGCATCTCGTTTGCATCGGAGAATTCATCTCCCACACGCACCAGATAATCAATGCCTTCCTCGGTCACATACCCTGCCGGCATGGTAAAGTTCTGTGCCTGCAGGATCTGCTTGATGGTATCCGCAGTCAGCGTCTTCTTCACATCCGCCGCGTCCAGGGCATCTTCTTTGGACTCATCCAGCTGATCCTGCCCTTCGTCCAGTTTCGCATCAGCACTGTCTAACTGTGCCTGGGCAGAAGCCATCTGCAACGTGCCTTCTATCTTAGCCGCCTCAATCTGGGACTGAGCCTGAGCCAGCGTAATCTTGCCGGATAATAACTGAGACTTGGCAGTCTGCAGCTGTGCTTTTCCCGCATCAATCTGTGCCTGTCCATCCACGATCTTCTGCTCCGCCGCAGCGATCTGTGTGTCCACCGCTGCCCGGGCCTGAGTCTTTGCCGTCTCCATGGCAGCATCCATCTGCGTCTGGGCAGTTATTTTCTGTTCTTCTAATACAGCAATCTGCGCAGTCACTTCTGTAATCTGAGCAATTAACTTCTGATAATCCTCATTTGACTCCAGCATGCTTTCATCAAATGGTATGCCCATCTGCTCTGCCGCCTTTTTTGCAGCCGCAATCGCATCTGCCTTCGCCTTTTCCAGTTGTTCCAGCCCTGCTTTCGCCTGAGTAATCCCCTCTTCCAGCTGTTTGATCCCGGCCACGCCCTGTTGATACGTTGCATCTGCTTCCACAGCCTTTACTGCAGCGCTCTCCGCCTGATCATACAGACCCTGGATATTGTTTTTCTGCTCCTGCAGCTGTTCTTTTCCTTTATCCAACGCACTCTGCGCCGTATCCAGCTGAGCCAGTCCATTCTCGATCTCCGCCTCACCCTGGGCGATCTGTGCCTGGGCATCCGCAGCCTGTCCGATCTGGCTTTCCATCTCGTTCTTGCCAGATTCCAACTGGTCCTTGCCCTCCTGGATCTCCGCCTTGGCATCATCCAGTTCCTCCTGGGCATCATCGAATTTGCCGTTCAATGCATTTTGTATCTTCGCATTGACCGCATCAATCTTCTCCTGGCGCAGCACCACTTCCACGCTCTGCTCCACCTCGCCGGAAGTGCTGACAGAAGCCACACCCTCCAGGCTCTCCATATCGGACAGAATCGTATCATTGATATAATCCGATAATGCTGCACCTTCCAGGCCTTCCTTCTCGATGGCCGCCACCATGACCGGCATCATGGAAGGATTTAATTTCATGATAATAGGCTTTCCTACCGTGTCACCCCAGTAGCCGCTGATCTGATCCAGATTCTCCCGCATTTCCAGACTGACCGAATCCATATTGGTGGTCTGGGAAAACTCCAGCACGACCATAGACACATTCTCGCTGGAAGTGGATGTGATATTTTCAATATTGCTTACGGTGGCCATAGCCTGCTCGATAGGTTTGGTCAGCGTCTCCTCCACCGTCTCCGGACTTGCTCCGGGATATGTAGTATACACAATAGCGTAGGGCAGGTTAATATTCGGAAGAAGATCCGTAGTCATGCTGGTAAAGGCCACATAGCCAAGCACCAGGATCATGACGATACCAACCACGACGGTATAAGGTTTCTTTACACTGAATTTTGATAACATATATCTCTCCTTCTATAAATAAAAAAATGCAACTCCTGCCAATATAATGAGATTGCCGATGACTTTCTTTTTGGTAATTTTCTCCTGAAAGAAAAAGTAACTGAGTATCATAACGAACAGGAATCCCAGTGACTCGATGACCGGTCCGTTTTTGTAATCTATGAATTTGTATGCTACCAGATTGAACAGCATACCCAGCACCATAAGCCCATAACCCGCGATCACGAAAATGTTCAAATACTCACGGATCATGGAAGTATATTTTTTCTGTGCGCTCTTCTTCAACAGAATCTGTGCAAAAGATGCAATGACCACTGAGGCCAGCATAAGCAAATAATAAGGATTAATATTCATCAGAATTCACCACCATGATCCCCGCAAATATAATCACGACACCGATTATATTCTTGATCGTCACCCTTTCTCCAAAAATAACCGCTGCCCACAACATGGACCAGAATATGGCAAAGGCCCGGTTCGCATAGGCCAGGGACAGATCAAACCGCTTAATGATCTGCTGCCAGAATATGGCATACACCCCCAAAAAAAACACACTTAAAAACAGAAAAAAAAGAAACGGAAGCGTCATGAAATCATGGTTCGACGCCAGTTTCAAAGAAATACTGCCAAAGGTATAAACAATGACAGCGGCCTGTATTAAAGCGATTTGCTTAATGGAAATTTTTTTACCCACAATATTGTCCTCTCTTAATTAAAAAATACATATTTAACTATGATACCATATTTCCCAAAAGTATGCTATACTGGTATCGGTCGTTAAGACATTAAATAAGTATAAACAGGAGATGCATTATGGCTTTTGCAAAAAAATTATCCTTCGTGATTCCATGCTACTATTCGGAACTGACCGTAACGGGTGTAGTGGAGGACATTATAAAAGAATTTCCCCTATCTGAATTTGATATGGAAATCATATTAGTCAATGACGGTTCTACGGACAACACCTTTGCTGTCATAAAAGGGCTGGCACAGAAATATGCCCAGGTAAAGGCATTAAATCTTGCGAAAAATTTCGGACAGGACGCAGCACTCATGGCCGGTTACTCCCATGCATCCGGAGATTATATTATCTCTCTGGACGATGACGGACAGAATCCTCCCGCTGAGGCGCACAAACTCATTGCCAAGATGGACGAGGGCTACGACGCAGTCTTCGGAAAATACCATGTGAAAAAGCACAGCCGCTTCAAGAACTGGGGCAGCCACTTGAACGACAAAATGGCCACCCTCTTATTGGGGAAACCAAAGGATCTGACCCTGTGCAGTTATTATATAATGAATCGGTTTACCATGCTGGAAATGCTCAAATACCAGAATGCTTTCCCTTATATCTGGGGCCTGATTCTGCGCACCACGGATCATATCACAAATATTTTTATTGATCACCGTGCCCGCACCGTTGGCGAGACCACTTTCACATTAAAAAAACTCATCGGCTTATGGCTGAACGGATTTACTTCCTTCTCCATCAAGCCCCTGCGTATTGCCACCACCTGCGGAGGCATTGTGGCTTTGCTTGGCTTTATCTTCACCATCTGCATGGTGATCCGCCAACTCATTGCCCCAGACCCCATCGCCGGCTGGACCTCTCTTATGGCAGTCCTTCTGATCATCGGCGGTATGCTCATGGTCATGATCGGTCTGCTGGGCGAATACATCGGCCGTATCTTCATCAGCCAGAACCGCTCCCCGCAGTACGTCATACGGGAAGAATACCATCAGAAAGAAATAGAATAGAAACCACAAAACAGGAAACTTCATTAGCGAAGTTTCCTGTTTCATTTTTATTTCTTTTCCGTATGATATTCTCTGCAGGCTTCTACATAAGCCAATACATTTTCTACTGGTACTTCCGGCTCCAGCATATGTGTTGGAGCGACCATAAGACCACCCATTTCCCCTGCTGCGTCCAGGTTTTCCCAGACCGCTGCTTTCACTTCCTCCGGTGTGCCTTGTGGCATAACCGTCTGTGTGCCTATGGTTCCATGGAAGGAAATCTGATCACCATACCGTGCACATATCTCCTTAAAATCCATACATTCACTCTGTATGGGGTTCAGTACATCTACCCCTGCATCAATAAGATGTGGAATAAACGGTTCGATAAATCCGCAGGAATGATAGAATACCAGCACATCTGGATTGATTGCTTTTGCAAAACTGATGAGTTCCTTTAGTCTTGGTTTGATCCATTTGCAGTATAATGCTTCACTCATCATGATCGTATGCTGCATACCGATATCATCACCCACAAAGAGTACATCTACACCGGCCTCCACGTATGATTTGGCACGTATTTTGGCCATTTCAAGGGCTTTGTCCAGCATGAATTCTGCCATTTCATCGTCTGTCATCATATCGCAGAACAGTTCTTCCATTCCACGAATATACCAGGCTACTTCCCAAATGGTCATCTGCATGTCCCCAAGGGCAATCAAGTCACGGCTCTTGATATCTTCCACCTGTTTTTTCTGATGGCTGTTGTCTCCTGCAGCAAAATCCGGGAATGGATACGCCTGTAACTCTTCCAGCGTCTCTGCATGTTCCAAAGGATGGCGCATGTAGGTCATATGCATACTATTGGGTGATTTCTCATGACCGATTCCCCACTGGTCGATATCTGCACCTTCCGCAAGGGGAGGATCAAAATATTGCCGGTATTGGTTCACATCATGATCTTTCAATCTGATATCTTCCACGCGCCGCCATGGGAACCCAAAATATTCCTCATAATCCTCTGTTCCCAACTGGTCTTTAATCTGTTGTTCCAGAGAAGGGCAAAGTACAAACTCTACCGGCACACGTTCATATCCTTTTCTTCTTATTAAGGACAGAAAATTTTCCCTGTTTGTCATGTTATTCTGCAGCCTTTCCCATTACGTCTTTATAAGTTTCCGGTGTTACAACAATAGCGTCCACTGCTGTTTCCTGTGTTACTTCTTTGCCTTCGATGAGGTCTAAGAGTACTTCTACAGAGCCTGCTCCAACAGAGTCAGCAGAGAAGTATGCAGATGCCATCATGCAAGTGCCGTCCGCACCCTTTGTATTCCATTCATCTTTTGCCATATATGCGCCAAGTCCTACTACACAAGCGTCTTTGTCCAGTCCTGCACTTTCCAGCGCTCTTACTGCACCGACACAACCCTCTTCGTTAGCACCTGTTACCAGCCATTTTGTGATTTCCGGATGAGCGGTAATAACTGCTGATGCTGCCGTGTTTCCTTTGTCTGTTGTTCCATCATAGTCTGCTTTGAAGACTTTAGCCTGATCAAACTCTGGTACCAATTCGGTAAATTTGTCTAACTCACCCTCTGCACGTGGTACACAACTGGAAACTGTGTCCATAGTCATAAGGAGCAAACCAACACTCTCGTCTGCTGCTAAATTATTTTCTTTGGTGTAATTTGCAAGCCATTCACCGTTTGCTTCACCGATTACATAAGCATTGATACCTACCCATGGAGCCAGTTTCTTTTCGGAAGCATCCTGCAGCGCATCATCTGCTGCTACGATTGGCATGTTTGCTTCTGCACATTTGTCGATAACAGCCTGAGACATAGTCTGATCAGGGATACAGGTAACGATACCAGACGCCTTATTGGCAATGGCATTGTCGATTGCTTTGAGATATTCTTCCGGGTTCATTTTTGCATCAACAAATACGAATTCTCCGCCAGCATCCTCTACTGCTTTCTGTGCTGCAGCACCCTCATCAATAAACCAGGTCTGATCACCAGCTTTATAAATACCGTATACCAGCAGCTTGCCATCTGCAGCTTTGTCTGCTGATGCGTCTTCTTTTGTTTCTTCTTTTACTTCCTCTTTTGTTTCCTCTTTTGCAGGTGCCTCTGTAGTTTCTTCTGTCTTGGCTGTTTCCTCTGTCTTTGTGTCAGCTCCAGATCCACACCCTACGAACATCGTTGCCACCATGGCTGCACTGAGCAGCACGCTTAATACTCTTTTCTTCATTTTTTTCCTCCCTTTCATGGTTGCGGCAATCATCTTTGTATTGCCGCAAATAGTTATACAATTCACGTCTCCCGTGAAATGTTCGTGTTTAGGCTGCGTTTTTCATGCTTGCAGCTAGCAGTTCTTTGTCGCGCTTTTCTTTACGGATATAATCTGAGGTCAATGCAAACAGAAGCAGACCACCTCTTGCTACATACTGCCAGAAAGTCGGTACATTAACCATGATCAAGCCCGTATTAAACGCCTGGATCAGGATAACACCCAATACAGTACCACCCATACTTCCCACACCACCGGTGAAAGAAACACCGCCTAATATAACAGCAGTAATAGCATCAAACTCAAGGTTGACATTTGCTGACGGCTGTCCGGCATTCATGCGGGCTGCAAATACAATTCCCCCAAGGGAAGTCAGCACACCAATCAGGATAAAGCAGAGCGTTACAACCTTCTTTGGATTAAGTCCTGCCAGTCTGGCAGCCTCGGTGCTTCCGCCTATGGCATATACGCTACGTCCAAATTTTGTCTTTGCTAAAATAAATCCAAAAATCACGAAGGACAGGAGCATCAGCCATACGGATACAGGAATACCAATCAAACGTGCTTTTCCCATTGCAATAAAGGTGGGATTGCTGATTGCTACTGGTTTTCCATCGCATATAATAAAAGCAAATCCACGTACAACAGCCTGCGTTACCAAGGTAGCGATAAATGACTCCAGTTTGATTTTATTTACCATCCATGCATTAAAGAGACCTACAACAACCCCGGATAATAAAGTTATGAGGATAGCCGGCAAAAACGGAATACCCCAGCTGAGCAGCAATGCTGCCATAACTCCGGAAAATGCAGCCAGAGAACCAGGTGACAAGTCGTTTTGTCCCGCGATAATCAAATATGTATGTCCCACAGCTACCATTCCCACCAAGGATGCTGCCACCAGCAGATTAATCATATTCTGCAAGGTAAGAAAGTTCTTATTTAAGGATGTAAATACGGCAAATACCAGTATAATTGCTCCCAGAAGGATAAGTTTATCTCCTCCTATTGCATCCAGCACTTTACGAAATGCACTTTTCTTTTTTATATTTTCGTTTCCATTACTCATTACGCTTCCCCCATCATTCCTAAACTCAACAACTTGTCTTCGGTTGCTTCTTCACGTGATACTTCTCCAGAAATTTTAAGTGATTTCATTACGATAATACGATCAGAAAGACCAATCACCTCTGGCAGCTCAGACGAAATCAATATAACTCCAAGTCCTTGTTTTGCAAATTCACATATCATATTATAGAACTCAGACTTTGCACCTACATCAATACCCTTCGTCGGTTCGTCCAAAATAAGTACCTTTGGATTCGTAGCAATACCTCTTGCCACAATACATTTCTGTTGATTTCCACCAGACAGCTCTATGATCTTTTTATCCGCAGAAGGTGTCTTGATACGGAAAGATGCAATGCCTTCGTCTGCTTCCTGCTCTTCCTTTTTTTTACTGATAATGCCAAATTTATTAGCATTTTTATCCATGAGGGAAATGTTAATATTTCCTTTTACACTGAGGTTCGAAAGGATACCCTGTAATTTTCTGTCCTCCGGAACAAGAACAATTCCGTTTTCCATAGCTTCTTTGGGTGAACGGTTTTCTATCTTTTTCCCATCCAGGTATACCTCGCCAGTACGTTTTTTATCCGCACCGATAATAGCACGAATCAGTTCTGTACGTCCGGCACCTACCAGTCCTGAGAATCCAAGCACCTCTCCCTTATGCAGGATAAAAGAATTTTCCTTTACATAATCGGAAGAAATATCTTTTGCTTCCAGCAAAACATCTCCAATTTCTTTATTTCGATCTAATTTGGTGTAGATATCTCCCAGATCTCTGCCTACCATTTTTTTGATCAGCTCCTGCTCACTGATTTCCCCTGTTTTAAAGGTATCAATATAGCAGCCGTCTTTGAAAATCGCCACCTTATCCGCTATACGCTGTATCTCACTCATACGATGGGATACGTAGATGATGATCTTCCCCTGAGATTTCAGTTTTTGAATAATATCAAACAGGCAGTCGATCTCCGCATCACTAAGGCTGGCCGTAGGCTCGTCAAAGCAGATGACTTTCAGATTTTCCCGGCTGTATGCCTTCATGATCTCCACCATCTGCTGATAGGCGATACTCAGATCCTTTACTTTTGTGGTCGGCTTGATGGGCAATCCAAAGTCCTTAATAATCTGTGTCGCTTCCTCATTGGCCTTTCGTGTGTTGATAACACCGAATTTGTTACATGGCATTTTCCCTAAGAAAATGTTTTCTGCAACACTTAATTCCAATAAGATCTGACGTTCCTGGTAAATAACACTGATGCCTTCTTCGATGGCTTCATGGGGCGTATTGAAATTTTTCTCCTCCCCATCCAAAAGATATTTACCGCCATCCGGACGGTAGTCACCGTTTAAAACTTTTAGCAGTGTGGATTTCCCTGCACCATTTTCCCCCAGAAAGGCCAACACCTCTCCTCCATATGCTTGGAAGCATATGTGGTCCAACGCTTTTACTCCCGGAAAATACTTTGATATTTCCCGAAATTCTAATACACTTTTCATTCTCACCCTCCCTATCTTTCCATATCCTCTGGTACTGTATAGTCAATATCTGCGATCTTACCGCGCCACATATTGCGATATTCATGTGGTCTGACACCCACCACCTTTTGAAAAATCCTGCTAAAATATTGAGAACTGTTAAAACCCGTCATCATGGCGATATCGGTGATATTCTTTCCTGAATTCCAAAGAAGCTCTTTGGCACGTTCGATACGCAGCATGGTAATATACTGCCTGCAGCTCATACCTGTTTCTTTCTCAAAATACTTTCGCAGACATCTGGAACTGATTCCATGCTCTTCTGCCAATATCTCGATTCGAATATCTGTCTCAAAATTTTCATTTATGTATTTTATGATTTCATCGGCTCTGCTTTGGGAATTGTCCGTATGCAGGTGTTCCTGTTTTTTTCTCTCCATACAGTCAGACAGTTCTACAAAAAGCTGCCCCACAGCCAGATCGATACTCGTCTGTGTAAAGTCCGTGGCAGGAGTCTGCCGATATTTTCGGCATATGCTGGTCATAATATTGCATACTCCCTGACAGCTGCTCAGTTTAAGATAAGGCTCCCTATTTTCCAAAAGAGAAAACCGCTTGCTCAGTTCCTTGGGAAGTGAAAGACTATATTCCAGTTGTGTAAAGCTATAAGGAATCCTTGCCTCCACCGGTACCCCATGCCTCACAAAAGGACTGACAATCAGGCAGTCTCCCTGTTTCATAGGTATGTAGGTTCCCTCTACAACAAACATGCATTCACCGCTGTTCATATAGACAATCTCTATCTCTGGCTGCACATGCTCTGCGAATCGGTATCCCACCGGGAAACGAAAATTTCCGGCGTTTCGAATGTACACTTTATATTCTTCACTGGATAATAGTTCTAATATGGAAGATTTGATTGGATTCATCTGGTTCTCCTTTTCAAAATGAAACTTTTCTTACAATCACTTCCAGTATAATATAAAAACTCATTTTTGCCCAAAAAAATAACAGAGATATTTTTTGTGCATTTTGTATAATTTTGTCGTTATTTATTTGTCAGTTTTATTTATTATGTGTTAATTTAGGCTTAGTATAACGCTCTTTCTGTGTTCCGTCTTTCAAATATTGGTACATCCCAAAAACTAATGTGCACTTTTCGGAACAATCGGTGTAAAAAAAGTCCCCTCCCATCTGAAGGGGATATTCACTTCCCCTTTTGGCAGCAAACCCTTCTTTTCCTCTCCGCTGCCAAATCTAACTTCTTCTTTTGGCAGCAAGCCTATCTTTTCCTCTCCGCTGCCAAATCTTCCTGCCTCTTTTGGCAGCAAGCCCCTCTTTTCCTCTCCGCTGCCAAATCTTCCCTCCCCTTTTGGTAGCAAACCTGCTTTCCTCCACCCGCTGCCAAATCTTCCTGCCTCTTTTGGTAGCAAGCCTATCTTTTCCTCTCCGCTGCCAAATCTTCCCTGCTATTTTGGCAGCAAACCT
>JAQUWF010000059.1 GCA_028692975.1 Lachnospiraceae bacterium | reverse complement strand
TATCGTTTTGAGAACTGAGGTGCACGACGTGCTCCTTTGAGTCCGTATTTCTTTCTTTCTTTCATTCTTGGGTCACGTGTTAAGTAACCTGCTTTCTTCAGAGTAGGTCTGAAGTCTGCGTCTGCTTTCAGAAGAGCTCTTGCAATACCGTGACGGATTGCTCCAGCCTGTCCTGTATATCCACCACCATGAACGTTTACCATAACGTCAAATTTGTCAACGTTTTCTGTAGCGGTAAGCGGCTGACGAACGATAACCTTTAAGGTCTCAAGACCAAGGTACTCGTCGATATCTCTTTTATTGATTGTGATTTTTCCTGTTCCAGGAGTAAGATAAACTCTTGCAATAGATTTTTTTCTTCTACCTGTACCATAATATTTTGCACTAGCCAATTTTCATTACCTCCTATTAAAATGTTAATACTTCTGGTTTCTGAGCAGCCTGTTCATGCTCTGGACCAGCGTATACATGAAGTTTTGTCATCATTGCACGTCCTAAAGGTCCCTTTGGAAGCATACCCTTCACTGCAAGTTCAACAACCTTTTCCGGTTTCTTTTCTAACATTTCTTTTAATGTAGTCTCTTTCATACCGCCTACATAATCGGAGTGATGATAATAAATCTTCTGATCTAATTTCTTACCTGTTACTTTGATTTTTGCTGCGTTAACAACGATTACATAATCACCTGTATCAACGTGAGGAGTGAATTCTGGTTTGTTCTTTCCTCTTAATACTTTAGCAATTTCAGATGCCATGCGTCCTAAAGTCTGACCTTCAGCATCGACTACATACCATTTTCTTTCAATCTTATCTGGATTAGCCATAAAACTGTTCATGGATTTACCTCCTAAATATTTAAGTTAATGTGTTACAAATTTCTATAATGTAAAACGTTATTACCGGGGCTTTGGTTTAACGTTTACTCACTACGTCACATTGAACTATTATATTCCAGACAGGCCTTGATGTCAACTGCTTTTTTTAATTTTTCAGGATTGTTTCAGGAGCTGCTAGCAGCGGATAGTTCGCATAGAGAACGTGTCTATGATCTGTAGTCCTGAATGGTTACATTTTATCACAGATTAATTTCCGCACTCAATACTGATTTTATTAAACACGCGCATGATTTCGTCCGCATTGATATTCTGCTTATCCGTCCCTGATTTATCCAGAATCGCATTTCCCTCATGCATCATGATCAGGCGGTTGCCATACTCAACCGCATAGCGCAGATTATGTGTGACCATAATGGTCGTGACTTTCTTTTCCCGGACGATCTGATCCGTCAGTCCCATGATAATCTCTGCCGTCTTGGGATCCAGTGCCGCCGTGTGCTCATCCAGTATGAGGAATTCAATGGGTGTCATGGTTGACATAAGAAGTGCCAACGCCTGCCGCTGTCCACCGGATAAAGCTCCGACCTTCGTATGCATCTTATCTTCCAGCCCAAGATTCAGCGGTCGCAAAAGGCTCTGGAAATATTCCATTTTGTCTTTTTTCACGCCGCGCCCCAGATTAAAAGGTTTTCCCTTATTTTCTGCAATGGACATATTCTCCATGATTGTCATAGTCGGGCAGGTTCCCTTGGATGGATCCTGGAATACACGGCCAATCTTTCTATGGCGGAGGAAATCCTTCTTATTCGTAATGTCTTCTCCATTTACCAGAATATTTCCACTGTCCACATCGATGGAACCGCATATGATATTCAACATGGAAGTCTTTCCCGATCCATTGCTTCCTACCACCGATACAAAATCACCATCTTCGATACGAAGACTGAAATCCTCGAACAGGCACATCTGATTCACCGTGCCCGGATTATAATATTTATGAATATGATTTAACTCAAGCATGAACGGTCACCTTCTTCTTTCTATCAGAGGTCAGCACCAGGATAATCAAAAACAGTACCGCCGTGATCAGTTTCATATCCGATGCCGGCATACCGACCCAGATAGCCAGGGCAACACAGCCCTTGTACAGAAGCATACCGATCACAACACTTGCCGTGACCTTAAATAAAGTAAATTTCTTGAACAGACTTGCGCCGATAATAACACCTGCCAGACCCATAACTGCCGTTCCGGTTCCCATAGTCGAATCAAAAAATCCCTGCTGCTGTGCATAAAGACAGCCACTCAAGGTAACCAGCGCATTGGCCAGCGACAATCCCACAATCCGTACCAGTCCTTTATCTACTCCCAGCGAAGTGACAAGTGTGTCATTATCGCCCACCGCCCGAAGGAGAAATCCGGATTTGGTGCTCATGTACCAGTCAAGCAGATATTTCACAATAATGGTAATGATCAGACAGATAATAACCGTCCGGTAATTCGCCAGCCAGGATGGAAACAGTGCACTCAGGAAATCATTCTCAAAAATCGTCGGCTGATTGTAAAAAGGAAGATTCGCCTTGCCCGCGATCCGCAGATTCACGGAATACAGCCCTGTCATCATAATAATACCAGCCAGAAGATCGCGCACCTTCAGTTTCACATGAATGAGCCCGGTAATAATTCCAACCACACCGCCTGCCACAAAACAAATAGGCAGGGTCAAAAGCGGATTCACACCTTTATTAATCAAAACAGCCGTAATGGCAGCCCCCATTGGGAAGCTGCCGTCCACGGTCATATCCGGAAAATCCAGTATCTTATAAGTAATATAAACGCCCAAAGCCATAATGGCATAAATCATGCCCTGTTCAAAAACACTTAAAATTAAACTCACGGTCATGCCCTGCTTTCTTTATTCTAAATAGTTACCTTTATGCTACCGTAATCTCATCAAAACTTTCTGCTGCCCCTGCAACAAATGCATCATCCAGATTCATGCTGAGTTTACCTGCCGCTGCTGTATTTACATACAGGCTGTACTCACTGATGGTCTCAAAATTCAGATCGCTGGCCTTCGCTTCACCCTTTAAAACTTTCGCTGCCATAGCACCAGTCTGTTTGCCAAGTTCCACGTAATCAATTCCCATAGAAGCCAGGCAACCAGCCTTTACCTGCTCGATCTCACTTCCGAATACCGGGATACCAGCCTTATTCGCCTCATCCAGAACCGTCTGCAGTGCAGATACCACTGTATTGTCTGTCAGATTTGTGATACAGTCAACCTTGCCAGCCAGATCAGCTGCAGCCAGCGGAACATCAGCGATGGTGCTGATACCACTCTCCACAATCTCAAAACCATAAGCACCCGCCTCTTTCTTATATTCTGCAATGGTGCTGACAGAATTCGTCTCGCTGGTCGTATACATGATACCAATCGTCTTAGCATCCGGCATAATCTCCCGGATCATTTTCAATTGGGCCGTAACAGGCAATGCATCTGAAGTACCGGTAATATTCCCCGCCGGCTTTCCATCCTGTGAAGCCAGCTCCGCCTCAACCGGATCAGAAACCGCCGTATAGATAACCGGAATATCTGTCTTAGCACAAGAATTATAAGCACTCATGGCACTGGGTGTGGCAATGGCACAAATCATATCCATCTTTTTCGATACAAAATTCTCAGCAATGGTACTGGCTGTACCAGTATCCGCCTGTGCATTCTGCAAATCCACCGTCAGATTCTTCCCTTCCTCGATACCAGCCTCTTTCAAGCCTTCCAGAAAACCTTCTCTACAGTTATCCAAAGACCCATGCTCCGCGAACTGAGAAATACCGATGGTATAACTTGCCCCATCTGAGTTCTCCGCAGCCGCATTCGTACTCTCCGCCGCCTTGTCGCCACTTCCACAGCCCACCAAAGCTGCTCCCATACAAACCGTCAATAAAACTGCCAATACCTTCTTCTTCATTTTTGTTTCCTCCTCTTTTTCTTTGTTTTGTGTAATAGATTCTGCCATTTAGTACAAAGGGTGGAGATAACATTTCATGCCGACTCCCATTGGGTAATCAACCAAAAAATCGGTAACAATTACCCAATTCTCACTCGCTCAGATCTCAAAAAATCAACTTTGGGTAAAAAACACATCCAACAAACCTTCTTACCCAATAATTTCTCAAGACCTCAAATTTCTGGGTAAAACCTATCCACTCAAGTTTCCATTACCCAACCTCGAAAAATCTCCAGATAAATTCAACTCTCATCGGGTAAAAAACAAATTTTCTACCTGACCTTACCCAAAACAGCGAAACGAGTCAGCATTCATATGCAATAATTCCAATAAAAAAAGCCCCAAGCATTAAATAATGCTTGAGACGGTAATTTAAAATTATCGCGGTGCCACTCAAATTGACTCATGTCCACTTTGTCCTGTACTAACATACAAGCCGGTACTGGTAACGGGTCCGTACCCGTCAGCGTCTACTCTCCAAAGATTTCAAGCTGCCCTCGAAAGTCCATTCAGAATCCTCCATCATACCACTTCCCACCACCAGCGGCTCTCTGCAAAAATTTCAGACCTTACTTCTCTTTCTCATCGGTTTCAAATATTAACTTAAGTGATACTTTACTACCCTAAAGCCAAAAAGTCAACCCCTAAAAAATCTTTCCTAAATCAAAAAAGGTGCAACATCTTCGATTACTCAACAGACCTTACACCTCATTACTAGTCACAAATACACATTAATCCTGCAAACTCGCCTCAATACGTTTAATATTCTCAGCAAATTTCTTTTTCAACTTTTCTTTTTCATCATTGTCAAGAAGTTCCAAATATTCCTGATACATCATCAACTCTTTGCGCAAATCATCTTTAAACTGAATATCTGTCGGCATAAATATATCACTCACTTTCACTCACACTCCTTTACGATATGTATAACATCATTATAAAGTAAAGGTCGAAAGGTGTAAAGTCTATTCAATTATCAAAGTACACAAAACAAAAAATGTGATTAATATGATCGAAATGACCAAGAATGGAATTACTATAGATAACTTATACATTACCATCTGCAACACAAAAATGCAAGCCAAAAAAATTCGCGATGCACCAGCGAGCCTTTCATCCAAGATGACAAAGTCGAGCCCGAGGCAATGGCGAAGCCGAGCCTTCATTCCGCAATGGCGAAGCCGAGCCTTCATTCCGCGATGGCGAAGCCGAGCCTTCATTCCGCGATGGCGAAGCCGAGCCTTCATTCCGCGATGGCGAAGCCGAGCATACCCCAGCCGCTAACCCCAGAATTTGTCTGCATCCGAGCTCCTTGTGTATGTTTTTTTGATCATCAGTGGAGGGGGCTATAGAAAGACTTAGGAGAAGGCGGCCAACACTTACTGATGAAATTGGGTTTACAAAACCCAATTTCAAAACCACCTGAGCAGCGTTTGCATCAGCAAACGGTGCGAATGTGGTTGGTTCAGTAAGCGTTGGCCGCCTTCTCCTTAGACTTTCATAGCCCCCATAACGGATCAAAAAAACATACACAAGGAGCGAGTTTACAGACGAATTCGTCCTCCCTCCCACTCCGGATACTTAATTCCCACAAGCGTCAGCCCCTTCGCCACCGCCGTAGGTCCCGCCTGACTCCGATCGCAGGCCGTCAAAATCCCTTCCACGCATTCCGCCGAACACTTCCCCTGACCAACCTCAATCAACGTTCCGGCAATAATGCGCACCATATTATACAAAAACCCATTCCCGCGAATCCGCATAGTGACCAGACATCCCTCCCGGCGCACTCCGATCTCAAAAATCGTCCGCACCGTAGTCAAAGTCTGATTCCCCGCACTGCAGAAACTCACAAAATCATGTTCCCCCAACAAATATTGCGCCGCCCGATCCATAGCCCTATCATCCAAATTCCCATAAGCATGCATGGCATACAACCGATGCATAGGATCCGCAAACACATCATTCCAGATACAATACTCATACGTCTTCACCGTCTGGGTAAACCGCGGATGAAATGCTCCATCCACCTCTTCCGAGCGAAGCACCCGGATATCCTCCGGCAGCCGCGCATTCAAAGCAAAACAAATCTTCTCCACCGGAATCCGCGCATCCGTATCAAAAACAGCCACATTTCCCCGAGCATGAACCCCAGAGTCCGTGCGGCTGGCTCCCATGGTCTTAACATCCTCACCCAAAAGATCACAAAGATGGCGATTCAAAACATCCTGCACCGCATTCCCATTCACCTGCGTCTGCCATCCGCAGAAATTCGTCCCATCATAAGCAACCGTCAGTTTCACCCGCTTCATGGCAGCATGCCTCCCCAGATACGAAGCGCAATACAGCCCAGCAGGTAAATCAGTACCAGCACATACGCCACCCAGTCCATACGTTTATAAACAAGCGGCTTCATCTGCGTGCGCCCCTCACCGCCGTGATAACAGCGCGCTTCCATAGCCATCGCCAGATCATTGGCACGGCGAAAAGCCGAAATAAACAGCGGCACCAGAAGCGGCACCATATTCTTTACCTTCTTGATCAGATTCCCACTCTCAAAATCCGCACCACGGGCGATCTGCGCCTTCATGATCTTATCCGTCTCCTCCATGAGAATCGGGATAAATCGCAGCGCAATAGACATCATCATAGAAATCTCATGCACCGGAACACGAATCTTTTTCAGCGGACCCAAAAGCCTCTCCAGGCCATCCGTCAGCTGATTGGGCGTGGTCGTAAGCGTCATGACCGAAGACCCGATAATCAGATAAGAAAGACGGATCCCCATCTTAACAGCCAGAACAATACCCTCGCGGGTAATCTTAAAAATCCACCAGTGCGCCAGCACCTCACCGGGCGTTAGGAACACATTGAACAACATGGTAATCACCAGGATGAACAAAATCGCCTTCATCCCCTTCACCATGAACTTAAACGGAACCTTGGAAATCTTGATCACCGCCGCCAGGACAATCGTTGCCAGCACATAACCCGTAAATCCCTTAAACAAAAACAGAGAAACAATAAAAACCATAGTAGAAACAAACTTTACCCGCGGATCCAACCGATGAATCACAGAATCCGAAGGATAATATTGTCCCAAAGTAATATCTCGTAACATAATGATCCTCTTCGGTTATGCTTTCCTTCTGTCCGCCAAAGCGTCCAGAATGCTCTTCTTCGCCTCTTCAACCGTAGTCGCCGCGGTATCTACCGCCAGCCCTTTTCGTTTCAAAGCATGCATAATATACGTAATCTGTGGAGCCGCAAGCCCCATAATCTCCAGTTCCTTATAATGCGCAAAAACCGCTTTCGGCGTATCGTCAAAAGCCACCTTGGCATCGTTCATAACGATCAGACGCTCGGCATACCGCGCCACGTCCTCCATACTGTGGGACACCAGAAGAATCGTAATCCCCCGGGTATCATGCAGATATTTGATCTGATCCAGGATCTCATCCCGGCCCTTGGGGTCCAGCCCAGCCGTAGGCTCGTCAAGAATCAACACCTTTGGATTCATCGCCAGCACACCGGCGATGGCCACACGCCTCTTCTGCCCTCCGGAGAGTTCAAAAGGTGACTTGTGATAAAGTTCCTCCCCGATGCCCACGTGAGTCAGTGCCTCTCTGGCACGTTCCTCCGCCTCAGCCTTGTTAAGCCCCTGATTCTTCGGTCCGAAACAAACATCCGATAAAATATCCACTTCAAAAAGCTGATGCTCCGGATACTGGAACACCAGACCCACATTGCTGCGCAGGGCACGCAGATTATAGCCTTCCCCCCAGATATCTTGCCCTTCATAGAGGACCTGTCCGGAGGTAGGCTGCACCAACCCATTAAAATGCTGGATCAGCGTAGACTTTCCGCTGCCCGTATGCCCGATGATGCCGATAAACTGTCCCTCTTCGATAGACAGATTCGCATGCTCCAGGGCATTCACTTCATATACTGTACCCACACTGTAGGTATAGGTCACATCCTTTAATTCTATTAACATAATGCGTCCACCAATTCATCCGTTGTCAAAATACCATCCGGAATATCCACGCCGGCATTTTTTAATTCGTGTGCCAAAAGCGTCACCTGGGGTACGTCCAGACGGTAATGCTTCAACTTATCCACCTGGGAAAAAATCTCCCGGGGCGTCCCTTCCATGACCATTTCCCCCTTATCCATCACATAGACCTTATCCGCAAAGATAACTTCCTCCATGTAATGAGTAATCAGAATAACCGTAACACCTTCCTGCTCATTCAACTCCCGCACCGTCTTTAAGACTTCCTTGCGCCCGTTGGGATCCAGCATAGCCGTTGGCTCATCCAGCACGATACATTCCGGCTTCATGGCAACCACGCCGGCAATAGCCACACGCTGCTTTTGTCCACCAGATAATTTATTGGGTGACTTGTCACGGAAAGCCAGCATACCCACGGCTTCCAGACTCTTATCCACACGCTTCCAGATATCTTCCGTAGGAATCCCCATATTCTCCGGGCCGAATCCCACGTCCTCTTCCACCACGGTGCCGATGATCTGATTGTCCGGATTCTGAAAGACCATTCCTGCCTTCTGCCGCACCTTCCAGAGATCTTCCTCCTGGGAGGTATCCACGCTGTCCACCCACAAAGTCCCCTCCGTCGGCACCAGCAATGCATTCATGTGCTTTGCCAGAGTGGACTTGCCGGATCCGTTGTGTCCCAGCACGGCGATGAACTGCCCAGCCTTAATATCCAGAGAAACCTGGTCAATGGCGCGGAATTTCTCCGGTTCTTCGCCCTCTTCGTTATATTTAAAATAATCAAATCCCAATTTACTGGCTTTAATAATCCCCATGGTTTACTCCTCAGACATCTCATCCGGTCTTGCAAAATCATCACCGGTAAACATCTCGATCAATTCCCAGATTTCTTCTCTTCCCTGCTTTGTCTCGGCAGAGAAAGGTATAATAGGCGTGTCCGGTACCAGATTCAGACCCTGACGGATCTGTTTCACATGCTTTGGCACCTGGCTCCGCTTTAATTTATCCACCTTCGTGGCAATGATAATAGGGTTATATCCATTGGAAATAACCCAGTCATACATAGTCTTGTCATTATTAGATGGCTCATGACGGATATCCACCAACAGGAATACAGCACGCAGCTGCTTCGATGTGTGCAGATACCGCTCGATGAGCTTGCCCCACTTTTCTTTTACTGCCACAGAAACCTTTGCATAACCATAGCCCGGCAGATCCACCAGATACAACGCTTCATTCACATTGTAGAAATTGATGGTCTGGGTCTTGCCCGGCTGGGCGCTGGTCCGTGCCAGTGCCTTGCGGTTCATAAGGCCATTGATCAGGGAAGATTTCCCCACATTGGACTTACCCGCAAAGGCGATCTCCGGCCTGTCATTTTCCGGCAACACGCTGGTAATACCGCATACAATGTCTAAAGATACATTTTTGATTACCATTTCGTGTAACCTCCTATTTTGCCAGTGCCTCTTCCAGCACCTCACTCATTGTTTCCACATAGACGATGCGCAGACCCCCCGTGATTTCCCGGGAAACCTCGCCCACGTCCTTTTTATTCTCCGCAGGAACCAGGACCGTTTTGATCCGGGCATTTTTCGCTGCAAGTAATTTTTCCTTCAAACCGCCGATAGGAAGCACTCTTCCACGCAGGGTAATCTCGCCGGTCATAGCCACGTCTGCCTTCACAGGCGTCTCCGTGATGGCCGACAGCATGGCCGCCGCCATGGTAATACCTGCTGACGGGCCATCCTTTGGCACCGCCCCTTCCGGAATATGAATATGAATATCATGCTTCTGGAAAAAGGTCAGCGGAATATCATACGTCTTTGCCACGGAACGGATATAGCTGATACCTGCCTGGGCCGACTCTTTCATTACATCGCCCAGCTGGCCCGTGAGCAGGAATTCTCCCTTGCCCGGCATGATATTGACCTCGATCTGCAGGGTGTCGCCGCCCACACTGGTCCATGCCAGTCCACGCACGATGCCGATCTCGTCAGCCGCGTTGGCCATCTGGTATGTATAGCGTCCGTTCCCAAGATACCTGGTCAGATTTCTTGTTGTGACGGACACTTTTTCTTTCTTTTCTTCCATGATCTGGCGCGCCGCTTTTCTGCATATCTCACCGACCTTACGCTCCAGGGAACGCACACCCGCTTCCTTCGTATAATGCGCGATAATGGAAGCCAGTGCCGTATCGTTGATCTCCAGCTGGCTGTTCTTTAAGCCATGGCGGTCCATCTGCTTTGGAATCAGATGTTCCTTGGCAATATGCTGCTTCTCATTTTCCGTATAGCTGGTGACCTCAATGATCTCCATACGGTCCAGCAGCGGTCTTGGAATCGCCTGAATATCGTTGGCCGTAGCCAGAAATAATACCTCAGACAGATCCAATGGCAATTCCACATAGTGGTCACTGAAATGGCTGTTCTGTTCCGAATCCAGCACTTCCAGCATGGCCGAAGCCACATCGCCTTTATAATCACTGCTCACCTTGTCGATCTCATCCAGCACCATGAGTGGATTCTTCACGCCGGCCTGCTTCAGTCCCCTGGCGATACGCCCCGGCATAGCACCCACATAAGTTCTTCGGTGTCCGCGGATTTCCGCCTCGTCCCGCACGCCGCCAAGAGACAGACGCACATATTTCTTATTCAGGGCAGACGCAATAGACCGTCCGATAGAGGTTTTTCCCGTTCCGGGAGGCCCCACCAGACAGAGGATCGGGCTGTCGCCCTTTTTCGTAAGAGAACGAACCGCCAGAAATTCCAGGATACGCTCCTTCACCTTTTCCAGACCGTAATGATCGGCCTCCAAAATATCTTTGGCGCGTTTCAGATCTGTATTATCCTTGGAAGCCTTGTCCCAGGGCAGTGATAGCAGCGTCTCGATATAGCCGCGCATCACGGCACTCTCAGAAGAATTATTCCCGATATTCTGAAACCGGTCGATCTCTTCAATAATCTTATCTTTGATTTCTTTGGTCGCCTTCAGTTTTTGCACTGCTTTTTTGAAATTATCGATATCGGTGACTGTGTGATCCTCTCCCAGTTCTTCCCGGATGAGTTTCAGCTGTTCCCGCAAGATATACTCCCGCTGTCCCTTGTCTATACGTTCCTTCACCTTCATCTGCAGGTCCTTGCGTATCTGCATGACCTCGATCTCATTGCTCAACAAAACGCCGAGCAGTTCATACCGCTCAGATAAAGGTACAGCCTCCAAAAGCTGCTGCTTATGCTCAAAGGTCAGATGCAGATTGATGCTGATCTGATCCACCAGTTTTTCTACATCCTCTATCTCCAGAAGCTGTGTGGACAATTCATTGCTCACATTGCCGTTTTCCCTGCAGTACGCCTTGAAAATATCCCGCATACTGCGCAGCATGGCATCCTTGGCATTCCCGGAAACAGGGATTTCCTCCGTCTTATCGAAGAGTGCCACCTCTGCTTCCAGATACTCATCTTCATGCTCAAAAGAGATGACCTCTGCACGTTCCAGTCCCTCGACCAGAATGCGCAGCACATCCTTCTTTAATTTTACTACCTGTTTGATATGGGCAATGGTCCCCACGCGATACACGTCTAAAATACCAGGCTCGTCATTATCGGACTCTTTTTGTCCCACCAGGAAAATCTCCTGATCGCGCACCATTGCTTCTTCTACTGCTTTTACCGACTTCTCGCGACTGATATCAAAATGTACGATCATTCCCGGAAGGATGGTCGTTCCCCGCAGGGCGATAGCCGGCAGCAGTTTCATCTCGTCGTTCATAGTCTCCTCCTGCCTTATGCTGTCTCAGGTTTGCCTCTTCTTTTGGCAGTCTTTGGTTTTGCCTGCACCGGAATGCGTTCTCCGCGCACGATCTCCGGCTCTGCCTTTCCGTTTACCACATCCTCACTGATGGCGCAGCGCAGGATACTCTCATCCGACGGCACCTTATACATGGTGTCCATCATAGTATTTTCCATGATAGCACGCAGACCTCTGGCTCCTGTCTTTCTGGAGATGGATTTCTCTGCAATAGCCTTCAGGGCATCGTCTGTAAAACTCAAGGTCACTCCGTCCATTTCCAGGAGCTTCTTGTACTGATTTACCAGAGAATTCTTCGGCTCTCTAAGGATACGGATCAGGGCTTCCTCATCCAGGGCATCCAGGGATACCACGATAGGCACACGTCCGATAAATTCCGGAATCAGGCCATATTTCACGAAATCTTCCGGCATAATATGCTTTAAGATCTCGCCCACGTTCTTCTTTTCTTTCTCTTTGATCTCAGCACCGAATCCGATGGACTTGGTATCCATTCTGGTCTCGATGATCTTGTCCATACCCTCAAATGCACCACCGCAGATAAACAAAATATCCGTGGTATCGATCTGAATGAATTCCTGCTGTGGATGTTTTCTTCCACCCTGCGGCGGAACGCTGGCTACGGTTCCTTCAATAATCTTCAGCAATGCCTGCTGCACACCCTCACCGGATACATCTCTGGTAATAGAAGCATTCTCAGACTTTCTGGTAATCTTATCGATCTCATCAATATAAATAATGCCACGCTGAGCGCGCTCTACATCATAATCTGCTGCCTGAATGATCTTCAGCAGAATATTTTCCACGTCCTCACCCACATAACCAGCCTCGGTCAGAGTGGTCGCATCGGCGATAGCAAACGGTACGTTCAGCATCTTTGCCAGCGTCTGCGCCAGCAGTGTCTTGCCGGAACCAGTCGGGCCAAGCATGATAATATTGCTCTTCTGTAATTCCACATCAATATCCTGAGGTGCCAGAATCCTTTTATAATGATTGTAAACAGAAACCGCCAGAACTCTCTTTGCAGCATCCTGTCCAATGACATACTCATCCAGAAATGCCTTGATTTCTTCTGGTTTCAGCAGATTGACATCCGTAGAATCCATGTCCATGACATCGGCAAATTCTTCGTCGATAATCTCTGCGCACAGTTCCACACACTCATCACAAATACAAGATCCGTCCACGCCCACAAGGAGTTTTCTCACCTGGGCCTCTGTTTTTCCACAGAATGAACATCTTGATTGTGGTTTTCTTCCTTTTTCTGCCATCTTTACTCTCTTCCTTTCAAAGTCACAAAGACCCCTACACGGTGGCAGGAGTCTTTTGATTACTATTTCCCTTTTGTAATAATACTGTCAACCAGACCGTAGGCTACCGCTTCTTCGGCTGATAACCAGTTATCACGATCCGTATCTTTCTCCACCACTTCTAATGGCTGTCCGGTATTATCGGATAAAATCTGATTCAGTCTTTTCTTAGTCTTGCTGATATGATCTGCTGCAATGAGGATTTCTGTTGCCTGTCCCTGCGCACCGCCGGAAGGCTGATGGATCATCACCTCCGCATTTGGAAGGACAAAACGCTTGCCTTTTGCACCGCCTGCCAACAGAAAAGCTCCCATGCTGGCTGCCATACCAATACAGATGGTAGACACGTCGCATTTGATGTACTGCATGGTGTCATAAATTGCCAGACCTGCAGTCACGGAACCACCGGGACTGTTGATGTACAGATGAATATCTTTACCCGGATCCTCGGACTCCAGGAATAACAACTGTGCCACAACAAGGCTGGCCGTCACTTCTGTAACCTCTTCACCCAGGAAAATGATCCTGTCTTTTAAAAGTCTGGAATAGATGTCGTAATTTCTCTCTCCCCTGCTCGTCTGTTCAATAACATAAGGTACTAAACTCATTGCAATGCCTCCTAAAGTTCTGCTTTACTTACTTTTCTACTGCTGCGTCTGTTACCAGAGTAACTGCTTCCTGTACAGCCATGTCTTTCTTCATCTGATCTTTCTCATAGTCACCCATGAGTTCCATCAGCTTATCTTCTTCCATGTTGTACATTTTTGCCATTTTAGCGATTTCTTCTTTGATCTTATCTTCAGATACCTGAACATCTTCTACTTCAGCAACTTTCTCCAGTACCAGTCTGCTCTGGATACGTTTCAGAGCCTGTGGCTGCATCTGCTCTTTTAAAGCCTCTGGTGTAGAACCGGTAAACTGCATGTACTGTTCCATAGAAAGTCCCTGTGACTGCATACGTCCAGCGAAATCATTCATCATCTGGTTCAACTGAGAATCAATCATTGGCTGTGGAATATCCATAGTAGCGCCCTCGATAAGTTTGTCTACAACAGCATTTTCTTTTGCAGTCTTAGCTTCTGCTTCTTTTTTCTCAGTCAGGTTCTTTTTGATGTCTTCTTTGTACTCAGCTAATGTATCGAATTCAGATACGTCCTGTGCAAAATCGTCATCCAGTTCCGGAAGTTCCTTGGTCTCGATTTTATGAACGGTGCATTTGAATACGGCTGGTTTGCCTTTCAGCTCTTCTGCCTGGTATTCTTCTGGGAATGTTACATTTACATCCATCTCTTCGTCGATCTTAGCGCCTACCAACTGATCTTCGAATCCTGGGATAAAGCTGTTGGAGCCGATGGTCAGCGCATAGTCTGTACCTTTGCCGCCCTCGAATGCAACGCCGTCTACGAATCCTTCAAAGTCAAGTGTTACGTTGTCGCCATTTTCTACTGCACGGTCGTCAACGTCGATAGTTCTGGAGTTTTTCTCCTGCTCTTTTTTCAGTTCTGCTTCTATTTCTTCATCAGAAACAGAAACGTCTGCCTTCTCTACTTCGATGCCTTTGTAATCGCCCAGAGTCACTTCTGGTTTTACGGCTACTTCTGCTGTGAAGATGAAAGGCTGTCCTTTTTCAATCTGTGTCACGTCGATGTCAGGCTGAGAAACGATATCCAATCCGCTCTCGTCAGCTGCTTTGCTGTATGCTTCCGGAATCAGGATATTTGCTGCATCTTCATAGAAGATACCTGCGCCATACATTTTTTCAATCATGACACGAGGTGCTTTTCCTTTACGGAATCCTGGTAAAGTGATGGTCTTTTTGTTTTTCTCATATGCAGCCTGAAGGCCCTTTTCAAATTCTTCTGCCGGTACTTCGATAGTCAGTTTTGCCATATTGTGTTCTAATTTTTCTACTTGTGTACTCATGTATTATTAATTCCTCCTAAATTTAGTGCGCCCATATTAACGCAATCATTATGGTAGTATATCACTTTATGCCCATTTATGCAAGAAAACAATATCTTCTTTTACCTGTAAAGCACGCTCTTTTCCTTCTAACACCTCAATCAGTTTCAAAGAGAAGGTAATGGAGGTTCCCAAACCACGGCTGGTGATAATATTTCCGTCCACTTCCACCTTCTTTTCAGAAAGTTTTGCCCCGAATAATTTGTCCTCCAGTCCAGGATAACAGGTCGCATCTTTTCCTTCTAACAATCCCATCTCTCCCAGAATCGTCGGTGCTGCACAGATTGCGGCGATTTTCTTATCCGCCTGGGCAAACTGCAAAATCAGATCCTGCAGTCCGGCGTGATTCCCCAGGAATGTGGTCCCCGGCATACCGCCTGGCAGAACAATCATATCCACATCACTGTAATCCATATCCTCAAATAATGTATCTGCATTCACTTCGATCCTGCTTCTTCCCATGATGCTCTTATTGCCCATAATGGAAACCGTCGTCACTTCAATGCCGCCTCTTCGCAGCAGATCCACCACCATAAGGCCTTCAATCTCTTCAAATCCATCTGCCAAAAACACACATACTTTGCTCACATCCAATCCTCCTGCGTAATCACCTGAATACTTTGATTATAACACCAAAAACCCACCCTTGGCAACGTCAAAGCGGAGGGAGCTTCTTCTTTATTTCATGCAGCATATCCTCCGGTGTCCTGGCATCCTCCGGCGGTATCGTCTTATGGACCTCTGCTTTTTTCTCCAGGCGGGCGGCATAGGCTTCGCTTATGCGTACCCCGAGTTCACCCAGAAATCTTTTTACCCAATTTCGACTTTTATTCAGTTTTATACTTAATTCATAGAAGCGTTCCATATCTACCTGTCTTTCTTTCCTCTTAAAAGGAATCGTTTCGTTGCCTTTTTACTCGAATATTACGATATTGTATTCATTTTGTTGCTATCTGTAGGCAGAATCACCGCTCTATTGCTATAATAAAACAAATATGGAGGTGTCGAATGAGCATGCACTATTTTGCCAAAAATCTGCACACTTTACGGATCAATCACGGATACACGCAGTTACAAATGAGTCAGTTATTAAATATTGAACGGCAATCTTATGGCAATTATGAACATGGCATACGCACTCCTGATCTAAACACTCTGCTTCGCATTGCGGAAATTTTCCATGTTTCCCTGGACACGCTGGTCTCCGATTCTCAAATGGATCAGCAGTTGGCCCGTATTATTTCTTATTACGAATCAGTAAACAGTTTGACCCAAAAAGAAATTGCTGATTTTGTCGCTTTCAAAGCATCCATCTCTTCCATTTGATTTTTCCCATCATATCATATTCCCCCTTTGTTGCAAACATACACATTGCATTTTAATATATTATTTTTTATTTATATGCAAAATATAATTGTTATGCTGTTTTTTCTATGCTACTATAAAGAAAAAAGTCAGGAGTTTATCCCTATGGAAATCGAACGAAAATTTTTAATTCCACAGTTGCCGGAGGATCTGTCTTCTTATCCCTTTCATAAGATCGAGCAGGCCTATCTCTGTACGGAGCCGGTGGTACGCATCCGCCGCCAGGACGACGAATATTATCTGACCTACAAATCCAAAGGGCTCATGGTCCGCCAGGAGTACAATCTTCCGCTGAACCATGAAGCATATGTGCATCTTCGCGAGAAAGCGGACGGCATTATTCTCTCCAAAACCCGTTACGTTATTCCCATCGAGGATGATTTGAAAATCGAGCTTGATATTTTTGATGCGCCTTATGAAGCGCTGGTGCTGGCAGAAGTGGAATTCCCCACAGAGGAAATGGCCGTATCCTATACGCCGCCGGCCTGGTTTGGGGAAGAAGTCACTTATTCGACCCAGTACCACAATAGTACGCTGAGTCAGAAGAAATAACGCTGTGGGCATGAGAAATCTACAAAATCACAAAACGGACCCAAAATCGGATCCGTTTTCTAAAAATATTCTCTATTTAGCTGCGTCTTCTGCTGCCGCTACATACTCTCTCTCCCAATCCAGGTTACGGAAACTTTCCCCTCTGTCGTCTGTCTGGATAAATGCTATCAAATCGTCTAACATTTTCTTATCCCATACATCGATATCAACATCTGCAGTTGTGTAAACGCCCTGGCGAATCATTTCGAAACCAAAAATATCCTTTACATGAGATTTCTTCGCGGACTCAATGACTTCTTTTACAAGATAACTCGGGATAAAGATAACCCCTCCGCCATATCCAAAAACTACATCGCCCGGCAGGCATACTGCACCACCAATTTTAACCGGCGTATTGAATCCTGTCATCACAAAATCTTTGATTGGCGTAGGATCCACCCCACGATAGTATACCTGCAGACCCGGAATATCTTCGATCTGCTCCAGATCACGGATACCACCCCAGATAACTGCTCCGCCTGTCTTGGTCCGATTTGCAATCGCTGTGGATAAATTACCTCCGATAAAGGTTCCTTCATAAATTTTATCGAACATGTCTGCAACAACAACATCACCATACACTAAAGTGTCTATAACCCATTGATTGCAGGTTCCTTTTCGTCCTTCTGAAGTTCCGATTGCTTTAACCGTCTCCTCCAGATCTGGTCGCGCTGGTATATAAGAACACGTCACTGCACGACCTACCATCTTATGTTCTTCGTGCAATTTTTGTAAATGTTCCTCAAACTGGCTCACATAGCCATTCAGATAAAGTGGATGCCAGACTTCTTCCAGCGTTAACTGACGTAATTCCTCCAAATCTTCATCTGATACTTTTGGTCTTCCATCTTCTAATCGTTCTCCGTTCCAATGGGATGTCAATTCTATAATATCTTCTTTTACATTAAAATGCATGATTTAACCCTTCCTTTTACAATTCTTCTGATTAACTCCAAATACGGTCATGGGAATAGTCCCCATTCCATTCATCTGTTGGAAGCCAAATATCCGGATAATCCGGATGTACATGTTCTCTTATTACACCATCATTCAAAGACTCGATACCAAGACCCGGACCTTCTGGTACCATTATGAAACCATTATCAAGAATGGGTTTTTCAAATCCTGTTACAAGATCCTGCCACCATGGCACATCTACAGAATGGAATTCAAGAGCAAGGAAGTTTTCTGTTGCAGCCACACTATGTACTGCTGCCATACAAGCGATGGGACTTTCTGCCATATGTACCGCCATAGCAACTCCATACTCCTGTGCCATATCGCCAATCTTCTTATTTTCCAAAATCCCGCCTGACGTCAGCAGATCCGGATGGATAATAGAAACACCTCCAGCCTCCAGCAATGGTTTGAAATTTTCTTTTAGATAAATATCTTCGCCTGTACAAATGGGCACTGAAGTAGCATTGCGTAATCGTGCATACTGTTCTGTCAACTGCCATGGAATTAAATCTTCCATCCATGCAATATTATATTTCTCTATACGTTTCGCCAGCCTGATAGCAGACTCTACTTCGATATGACCAAAATGATCAATGGCCAGAGGAATCTCATATCCAATTATGCTTCGAACATCTGACACATATTGCTCCAGTACATCCAGACCATGTTCGGTAACCTGCACGCCGGTAAATGGATGTGCAACATTCTGAACATCATAATAATGATTACGCATAAAGCGCGTGTGATCATCCACATTTCTTGGAATCGCATTATATGCTGAAGATTCTTTTAATTCCTCCACAAATCCCAGTGGTGCAGATAATGCTCCCGGCTCGTCATACAGTAAATCAATCCCAAGATCCATTTTCAAAAATGTAAAACCTTTTTTCATACGCGCCTTTAAAGCATGTCCCATCTCTGTTCCGGTATGTTTTCCCTCTATATCTGTATCACAATACATGCGTACTTTATCACGAAATTTTCCACCCAGCATCTGGTATACGGGGACACCATATGCCTTACCAGCCAAATCCCAGAGTGCTAATTCTACACCACATACACCCCCTGCTTGTCTGGACATACCACCGAATTGTTTGATTCTCCTGAAAATCTTATCAATATTACATGGATTTTCACCGATTATTCTACTCTTAAGAGCTAAAATAAAATTTCTTGAAGCCCCGTCACGTACCTCTCCATAGCCTACCAGGCCCTGATTCGTATATATTTTTACCAATGTACAGTGCATTGGCGCATCTACAATGTCTGCAACCCGCAAATCTGTAATTCTCAGATCGGAAGGATGTGAATTAGTATTGACATTATTTAATAAACTTTCGTATGTCTCCTGCATTTTGCAAAACCTCCATTTTCTATTTTACACTACCTTCTGATTTACCAGAAATAAGCAGGCTCTGTGCTATGATGTATATTATTGTAACCGGCAATGATGTGATGACTGAGGCGCTCATGATCCTACCCCATATTGCTGAATCAGCATATTTGAAACTTGAAATTGCCACAACTGCTGTTTGCTGCTCCGTACTTGTTGTCATAATCATTGCATACAAATATTCATTCCATGACATGGTAAATGCAAAGGTAGCTACCACAGCAATTCCAGGCAGTGCAATTGGAACAATAATATGTAGCAACGACTGCATTCTTGTACAACCATCGATCAACGCAGCTTCTTCCAATGCATATGGTATTGCCTTAAAATAATTCATCAACATATAGCAGCAATATGGCACAACAGAAGTCGGATAGATAATAAGCAATGCAAACTTATTATCATAAAAGCCAAGGCTGCTGACAAATACATACATAGGAATAAACAAAACTGCCGTAGGAATCAGATATGAAAAGAGGATACTCGTCTTAAAAAATCTTCTTCCCGGAAATTTAACCCTGGTCATAGCGTATGAACCAAATATACTGATAATCAGACAACAGACTGTGGTAATTCCGGCAATTTCCAAACTGTTAATCAATGCCTTGCTAAAATGTGTCTGTGTGAATAATTCCTTATAATTGTCCCATGTAAATCCTGTGCTGAAAAGAGATGGTCTCGCTACATACATCTCGCTGTCTACCGTAACCGAAGATTTCAACATCCAATAAATAGGGAATATAGTCACAATAACTGCTATAATCAGAATCCCATAGGTCAAAACATTACGCATTACTTTTTTTCTCGTTTTCATTACCATAACGTTATTCCTCCTATGTTTCTTCTCGATTATGCTTCGTATAAAGAATGATCAAAATCAACAGAATCGGCACCACGGAAACTGCTACAGATAAAGCCCCCGCAAAGTTATTCTGTATAAACGCCATGTCATAGGTATACGTTGCAATTGTGCTGGAAGAATACAATGGCCCTCCTCCGGTAATCAAATATACATTTTCAAAATCATTAAATGTCCATATAGTAGACAGAAGTGTGGTAATTCCTAGAACTCCTGCAATTGACGGAAGGGTAATATACCAAAACTGCCTCAGGCTTCCAGCTCCATCTACATATGCGGCCTCATACTGCTGCTTGTCTAAGGTCTGCAACGCACCTAAAATACTAAACATAAAGAACGGAACACCCCTCCACACATTTACGATCATTGTGGAAAGCAGGGTCAGATTCGTATCACTGAGCCAGAATATTCCAACCTTACTGATTCCCGCTGAGATAAGCAGGCTGTTAATAATGCCGTATGTACTGTCATACATCCAGCGCCATGTAGTTGCAACTACCATGCCGGGAATCGCCCATGGAATCAAAAGTACCGTTCTGAAAAAACCTTTGCCTTTAAATGACTGATTTAAAATAACCGCTAACAACAATCCCAGAAGGAATTTCGCCCCTATGCATCCAACCGTATAAACCATCGTATTCTTTAACGATTTCCAATATATTGGATCTGCAATCAACGCTTTATAATTTTTTAATCCCGCGAAACTTTCCTGTGATCCTACCACTTTGTCTGTGAAAGACAGGTAAACCGCCCGCAAAAATGGATATCCCATAACTCCAAAAATAACAATAATAATGGGGATTATCAGCACAAATCCAAAACGCCTGTCCCGTCGTGTTTGCGACATTTTTCTTTTTGCCAATCCGCTACCTCCTTTCTTATGGCCGAGGACAGATTGTCTGCCCTCGCCCGAAAATAGCCTTATTCATATATTTCTTTTAGAGAAGTTTCCAGGTTATCCAATGCCGTCTGTGGATCTGTACCATTCACAACAATTTCCTGCATAGCTTTTGTAACATACTGATTGGAGAAGGCAACCGCTGCCTTTGACTCAACCGGTGCCGGCGCTGTTGTCATCGAAAGATTCTCTGAGTTCAGCAGCCAACCGCTGTGGCTTGTTTCTTTCCAGAAATCAGTATCATCGTACCCTTTGATAACCGGTTGCCACATTGCTCCCATTGCTTCTACCATTTTGTTATAATAATCACCGTCGCTGAAATAGTAGGTAAGGAACTCTTTTGCTACCTGTGTATTTGCACCTGTCTCAAAAACACCGAATACATTTGCACCACCTAATGCGTAGGAAGTACTATCTTTGGAAAGACTTGGATACTGAATAATATTAGTCTTTGCCAGTAAATCCTGGTTTTCTTCCTGCATAGATGTGATAATAGAACCAGAGTTACAAACCATACCAACTGTACCTGCTAAATATGCCGCATTGTTAGCACTGTCATCCCAAGTTGTTGCATCTGGTGGGCAAAGACCCTCTTCATATAAAGATGCCACGTATTCCATCGCTGCCAATGTCTCAGGACTATTTGCCGTTACCTTTCCGTTTTCATCTACCAAAATGCCACCGAAATCCAGAATAATCGTACGAAGGAAGCTCTCCGCATCTCCGCCACCACTTGCACCAAGTGGAAGACCCAATGCATAAAATCCATTTTCCGGATCATTTATTTTCT
>JAQUWF010000058.1 GCA_028692975.1 Lachnospiraceae bacterium | reverse complement strand
GGCAGCTTCTTTCAGGTGTGAAAAACATCTTGATTTTGTATGAAATTCAGGTTGTATGTTTGGTTTTTGCATGATATAATTTTTGAACAGATATTTCTTGTGAAGACGTTCTGTTTTCGAGTATCTGTATCATTCGGTGGTCGTATCGATCAGAAAAACCCTATGAAAGAAAAGTATATTAAAAAAAACGCTTGATGATACAATTAATAAGTTGTATTATGGGAGGGAGAAGAGTGTATTGAAAATACATAATTATGAATCGTCTTCGGGGAGAGATTTAATTTTAGATTATATTATGAATCTTACGGAAGAGGAAAAGGTTGATGCGTTCTCTGTTTTAGAAGACATGGAAAATGGAAAAATGGATTGCCTGACTACAAAAAGATGGTATGGAAAAGTGTGGGAAGTTTATTTTAGAAAACATAATCGCATTTTTTATGTGACGGTAGATGGGATGGATACATACCTTCTGCATGCATGCAGAAAACAGAAGAACAAAACAGAAAAGAAAGATAAAAATACTGTAATTAAAAGAGCAAAAGAACTGGGAAATATCTTAAAGAGAAACTTTATATAGGGAGGGATTTCGTATGCCGTTTACTGAAATAAATGTAAAAGAAGCGATTGCAAAAGAAAGAGACAATAATCCTAAATTTGCAAAAGCCTGGGATGAGAGTCGAACAGAGTATAAATTGCTTGCGGAACTGGTACAGTTAAGAAAAGAGCAGAAGATAACACAGACCGAACTGGCAAGACGTACCGGAAATAAGCAGCAGGTTATTTCACGGATTGAAAAGAGAGAAAACAGTCCGACTTTGAAGACATTTTGCAGTTTATTAAATTCATTAGGATATGATTTGCAGATTGTGAAACAGATGAGTACTGGAAATTAATAGGCTGTTAAAAGGGGCATATAATGAATTCCGGCAGGAATATACAAAAAAAGAAATAAATTTACCCCTATCTTTTTGTGAGATTTGTGTTATACTAGAACAATCTGCGTTACTGTTCACCCAGTACTATGTATTTACTACATAGTAGGTGAGAAAGTGATTCAGAAGTGTATAAATCCCATGGACAAAGGCGATTTTCATGGATTTATAGCATGCTGCTGGGCACGAAGTGAACAGTAACCAATAGGCCTATAAGAGGCTATAACGATGTTTTCATATTAAGAAAGAAAAGGTAAAGAATGAATTTTAACGAACTAAATTTACGGAATGAGATTTTACGTGCTGTATCAGAGATGGGTTATGAAGAGGCGACTGACATCCAGGGAGGGTCTATTCCTTCGATCCTGGAAGGCAAGGATGTGACCGGACGTTCCAGTACCGGAACCGGCAAGACTGCAGCCTTTGGTATCCCTATCGTACAGCGTACTGCTGATAACACAGACAGAGCCAGCGTTTTGATTTTGTCGCCAACAAGAGAACTGGCAGTACAGATTTCAGATGAAATACGTAAATATGCCAAATATTTATCAGGCATTTCCGTTGCAACTATTTATGGCGGTCAGCCAATGCAGGGGCAGATTCAGGCACTGCGCACGGCTCGTATCGTCGTTGGTACACCTGGTCGTGTCATGGACCATCTGCGCCGCAAGACACTGAAACTGGACAATCTTCAGACCATCGTTCTGGACGAAGCGGACGAGATGCTGAACATGGGATTTATCGATGATATCCGCACTATTTTGGAGAGTGCTCCGGAAGAACATCAGACTGTTCTTTTCAGTGCCACATTATCACCGGAGATCATGCGTATTACCAATGATTTCCAGACCGATACCGTTCTGGTAAAGGCTGATAAGGGTCAGCGTACCGTAGCCAATATCGATCAGAGTTATTATAACATTCCTAAGGACAGCAAAAATGACGCGCTGAAATTATTACTGGAATACCACAAGCCAAAGCGTGCCCTTATCTTCTGTAATACCAAGAAAATGGTAGATGATCTGGCAGAGATCCTCTGCGAGGACGGATTCAAGGCAGCAGGACTTCACGGAGACCTGAAGCAGAATCAGCGTAATATCGTTATGCGTGATTTCAAATCCGGCCGTGCGAATATCCTGGTGGCTACAGACGTAGCAGCCCGCGGTATCGACGTGGACGATGTGGAAGCAGTTTTCAACTATGATATTCCACAGGAAAATGAATATTATATTCACCGTATCGGTCGTACAGGCCGTGCAGGCAAAACTGGTGCAAGTTATACACTGGTAGCGAACAGAAAGCAGTTGTACCGTCTCCATGAGATCGAGCGTCATATCGGTGCTCCGATCACGGAAAAGGAGATTCCTTCCGTGAAGACCATCGTTGCCCAGGGCAATGATGAATTCGCAGCAAGCATCCGCAGGGCTATCAGCCACGGCGTGGATGACAACTGGAAGCTTCTCATTGCAGAACTTATGACTGAGGGCTATGAGGCGGAAGATATTGCAGCAGCTCTGTGTGAGAAACTGCAGAAGAAGAATAAAAAACTGGCAGCCGTGAAAGATGTGGAGAGCATCAAGACCTTTAAGGACGACCGGAAATTCGGTAAGAAAAAGCCTTACAAGAGCGGCGGACGTGAGTTCAGAGGAAAATGGGATCATGACCGGAAAGATTCCAGAGACTTCAAAAAGAAGCCTTATAAAGCAAAGAAAAAAGAATATTAAGTAATCACAATGGCCCCGTGCAGGATAAATTTGGTATTTCCTGCACGGGGTCATTGCGTTTGCTGTGAAAAATTATGTATAATTGCCATTATATAAGGGGAAAAATATAGATAGTTATTCAATGTATACAACAAAATCTTAAAAATTTCAATGACGAGTAAAAAATATTCTATGTTTTATTGCCTGAATATTGATTATACTGTCCATATCAACAAAAAGAACAAGGCAACAAAAAAAGGAGGAAGTAAAATGAAAAGAAAAATCGCAGTAATGACATTGGCAACCGTACTCGGATTGTCACTGGTGGCATGTGGATCAGGATCTGGTGATTCTGCAGCAAGCGGAACAGACAAAAAAGAAGAGACAAAAACAGAAGAAACAGCTACACCGGAAGAAGAAAAAACGGATACAGCAGCTTCAGGTGATGTGGCAAATAAGGAAAAACCGTTAGTATGGTTTAACCGTCAGCCATCCAACAGTTCTACTGGAGAACTGGATATGACAGCACTTTCTTACAATGACAATACGTATTATGTAGGATTTGATGCTAATCAGGGTGCAGAACTTCAGGGTACCATGGTTAAAGAATATATAGAGAAAAATATTGATACCATCGATCGCAATGGCGACGGAATTATCGGTTACGTTCTTGCAATCGGCGATATCGGACATAATGATTCTATCGCACGTACCAGAGGTGTTCGTAAAGCACTTGGTACCGGAGTTGAAAAAGATGGCGAAGTAAACAGTGAGCCAATCGGAACAAACTCAGACGGATCTGCTACAACAGTTAAAGACGGATCTATGGAAGTAAACGGCAAGACTTATGTAGTTCGCGAACTTGCTTCTCAGGAAATGAAGAACTCTGCAGGTGCTACATGGGATGCAGCTACGGCTGGTAATACCATTGGTACATGGACCTCATCTTTTGGCGATGCTATCGACGTTGTTGCTTCTAATAACGATGGTATGGGAATGTCAATGTTCAATGCATGGTCAAAGGACAACAAAGTTCCTACATTCGGTTATGATGCAAACAGTGATGCAGTAGCAGCTATCGCAGAAGGCTACGGCGGAACCATCAGCCAGCATGCTGATATCCAGGCATACCTGACACTCCGTGTTCTTCGTAACGCTCTTGACGGCGCTGACATTGATACCGGTATCGGTACAGCAGACGACGCAGGCAACGTTCTGACAAACGATGTATATGTATACAAAGCAGACGAGCGTTCTTACTACGCATTAAACGTTGCAGTTACAGCTGACAACTACAAAGATTTCACAGATTCTACCAAGGTTTATGAGGCTGCTTCTAAACAGCTTGATGCTACTGCACATCCTTCAAAGAGTGTATGGCTTGATATCTACAACTCATCCGATAACTTCCTGAGTGCAACCTATCAGCCACTGCTTCAGAATTATGACGATCTGCTGAACCTTGAAGTTGAATATATCGGTGGTGACGGCCAGACAGAGTCCAACATCACAAACCGTCTTGGAAACCCAAGCCAGTATGATGCATTTGCTATCAACATGGTTAAGACAGATAATGCTGCTTCTTACACATCATTACTTGATCAGTAATATTCAGCACAATAGCAATGAATGGTTGTTGGGGGGAGCAATCCCCCCAACAACTAATTTAGGAATCATTTTTGTTACTGATACCGAAAATAAAAAAGTGAATACAGGAGTAAAATAATGGAAGATAAGAAAGATGATATTGTCTTATCGATACATGGTATGAGCAAGACCTTCGGTCGCAATCGAGTTTTGGACCACATCAGTCTGAATGTAAAACGCGGAACGGTCATGGGTCTTATGGGAGAAAATGGTGCCGGTAAATCCACCATGATGAAGTGCCTTTTCGGTACCTATCAGAAGGATGAGGGCAGTATTTTCCTGGAAGGTAAGGAAGTAAACTTTTCCGGTCCCAAAGAGGCTCTCGAAAACGGTATTGCCATGGTCCATCAGGAATTGAATCAATGTCTGGAACGAAATGTCATCGACAATCTGTTTCTGGGACGTTATCCACGTAATTCCATGGGCATCATCGATGAAGGCAGAATGAAAAAGGAAGCTTCTGATCTTTTTAGAAAACTGGGTATGACCGTAAACGTTACGCAGCCTATGCGGAATATGTCTGTATCCCAGAGACAGATGTGTGAGATTGCCAAAGCGATTTCTTATAATTCCAGAGTGATTGTTCTGGATGAGCCAACATCTTCCCTGACCGTGCAGGAGGTTGACAAGCTTTTTGAAATGATGAGAATGCTGAAATCACAGGGCATTTCTCTGGTTTATATTTCACATAAGATGGATGAGATTTTTGATATCTGTGATGAGGTTTCCGTACTTCGTGATGGCAATCTGGTTATGACAAAGAACATCGAGGAGACCAACATGAACGAGTTGATTGCAGCCATGGTTGGACGTTCTCTGGAGAATCGTTTTCCGCCGGTTGACAATGAGCCGGGAGATGTCATCTTCTCTGTTCAGAATCTGTCTACCAAGTTCGAACCGCATCTGCAGGATGTTTCTTTTGACGTGAGACAGGGAGAAGTATTTGGCTTATATGGACTGGTAGGAGCAGGGCGTACCGAACTGATGGAAACTATTTTTGGTGTGCGGACCAGAGCGACAGGCCGGGTTTACCTGAACAATCGTCTGATGAATTTCAGCAATGCCAGGGAGGCTATGGAACATGGATTTGCCATGATCACAGAGGAACGAAAAGCCAACGGTCTTTTCCTGAAGGGTGATCTTACCTTTAATACCACCATAGCGAATCTGGAAAAATACAAATCCGGCGTGGCCATTTCCGATGCAAAAATGACAAATGCCACGGCGAAGGAAATCAAGATCATGCACACAAAATGTATGGGTCCCGAAGACATGATCTCAAATCTGTCCGGTGGCAATCAGCAGAAGGTTATTTTTGGAAAATGGCTGGAGCGTGAGCCGCAGATCTTTATGATGGACGAACCCACACGAGGCATTGATGTAGGTGCGAAATATGAGATCTATGAGTTGATTATCAATATGGCAAAGCAGGGTAAGACTATTATCGTTGTGTCCTCTGAGATGCCGGAGATTTTGGGAATCACGAACCGTATTGGTGTTATGTCTAATGGACATCTTTCCGGTATTGTCAATACAAAAGAGACAAACCAGGAAGAACTTCTGAGACTTAGTGCAAAATACCTATAATGAGGGAGATGGATAGATATGGCTAATGGAAATAATAAAATTCTTACGGCTGAGCAGGAAGAAAAGCTGCGCCAGCCAATCGAGGATTACGTCAGTAAAATACAGGACAAGATTGACGACCTCAGAGTAGATGGAACGGACAAGGTTATCTCTCTTCAGAATAATATTGAGAGCACAAAGAGAGACCGCTCTATTACAAAGGAAGAAAAAGCAGTCAAAATTGCTGATCTTAAGGCCAAGCTGGATCAGGCGAAGGCAGTTGAAGAAAAAAATAAGGGCGAGATCGCAAAATATATTGCAGATGCGGACGCTTATCTGAAAGCCCATGCGGATCAGGAATATTATCAGCCGGTGAAGGAAAGCTGTGAGCAGGAAAAAATACTGGCAAAAGAAAAATACAGCCAGAAACTGGCTGAGTTAAAAACGGAGCATCAGAAAATCCTGAGTGGTCTTTCCGATCATAAGGAAATCAAGGATGAGAATTACGTGTACAAGAACCGACAGTTTGATGCGAAGATGCGCTTTGAAAAAGAACTACAGGAGATCAAGGACCGGGCGCATGCCGCGTATATTTACAAATTCCATCTGATCGATCTGCTGCGTATGTCAAAGTTTACCTTTGCAGAAACCAGAGCACAAAAATGGGAGAATTATAAATATACGTTTAACCGCAGGACATTCCTCCTGAATAATGGTCTGTATATTGCAATCATCCTGATTTTTATCGCACTTTGTGTGATCACACCTATTGTGAAAAATTCACCGCTTCTTACTTACAATAACGTATTGAATATTCTGCAGCAGGCATCACCCAGAATGTTCCTTGCACTTGGTGTTGCAGGACTGATCCTCCTTACCGGTACAGACCTTTCTATCGGACGTATGATTGGTATGGGTATGACTACGGCGACGATCATCATGCATCAGGGTATTAATACAGGTGCTGTTTTCGGACATGTATTTGACTTTACCGGTATTCCGGTTGGAGTGCGTGTGATTCTGGCATTGCTGGTATGTATTATTCTGTGTACCTTCTTTACGGCCATTGCAGGTTTCTTTACGGCCAAATTCAAGATGCACCCGTTTATTTCCACCATGGCTAACATGCTGGTTATCTTCGGCCTTGTTACTTATGCGACCAAAGGTGTATCCTTCGGTGCCATCGAATCAACGATTCCTGGCATGATCATTCCGAAAATCAATGGTTTCCCGACCATTATTCTCTGGGCGGCAGCAGCCATTGCAATTATGTGGTTTATCTGGAACAAGACGACGTTCGGCAAGAATCTCTATGCCGTTGGAGGCAATCCGGAGGCAGCAGCTGTTTCTGGTATTTCCGTATTCCGTGTAACGGTTGGCGCATTTATCCTTGCAGGTATCCTTTATGGATTTGGTGCATGGCTGGAATGTGCGAGAATGGTTGGCTCCGGATCCGCAGCATATGGTCAGGGCTGGGAGATGGACGCAATCGCAGCCTGTGTAGTAGGTGGCGTATCCTTTACCGGTGGTATTGGTAAGATCTCGGGCGTAGTAGTAGGTGTATTGATATTCACCTCCCTTACTTATTCCCTTACCATCCTTGGTATCGATACAAACCTTCAGTTCGTATTCGAGGGTATCATCATCCTCGTTGCAGTAACGCTTGACTGTCTGAAATACGTTCAGAAGAAATAAGCAAAAATATCGGAAAAGCCGGACCATATGGTTTGGCTTTTCTTTTGTATATTTGGTATACTATAAGAAAGCACACTGGTGCACAGATAAATGGAGAATGAACGATGGATACATATACAGTTCTTTTGGTGGACGATGAGGAAGAAGTAATTCAGGTTATCATGAAAAAAATCAACTGGGAGGGTCTGGGCTTTTCTGTTATCGGGTACGCCACCAATGGGGCGAAGGCACTGGAGATGGTGGAAGAGTTCCAGCCGGATGTGGTCATGACGGATATTAAGATGCCTTACATGGATGGTATGGAATTGGCCAATCACATCAAGACAGAGTACCCCATAACCAAGATCCTGCTGCTTTCCGGTTTTGATGAATTCGAGTACGCCAAAGAGGCGATACATCTTGAGGTGGAGGAGTATATTCTGAAACCGGTGAATTCCGTAGAATTGACCAACGTATTTACCCAGTTGAAAACAAAACTGGACCAGGAGATCAGCGAGAAGCGTAATATTCAGGTGCTGCAGAAAAACTACATGGATTCCCTGCCCTTTCTACAGACGAATTTCTATGCCTCTCTCATGGAAGGGCGGATCCCCAGAGAAGAGATCCCCAAATATCTTACGGATTACCAGATATCTTTTGACGGACCCTTCTACTGCTGCATCGTGGTGCACACTTCCTTCCGGCAGATTACAGAGAATATGACGGCCCCTCTTTTGCTTACCTTTGTACAGAAGCAGGCCCAGGAGCGTCTGGGAGAAAAGTGGCAGGCGAAATGTTTTTCTTATCTTGGGAATACGATCCTGATCGCTCAGCTGAATCATGAGAATGATGTCTCGGACCTGACGGATGAATGTGACCGGTTCTGCGGATATGCCCATCGTATTATAGGCGCGGTGGTAGTGGTAGGAATCGGCAGAGTATGTGAAGATATCCTGGATCTGCCCCAATCCTACGCCGGTGCAAGAGAGGCGGTGTCCTACCGGGCTATCTATGGCACATCCAGAGCCATCAACATGAAAGAGATTGCTCCGCAGGAAATGAGCAGGCAGAGGGCCACTCATGAGACAGAACTTGCCAACCTGTTCAAAATGATCCGCCTGAATACGGAAGAAGCGATTACCGGGGCGGTGGACAGTTATCTGGATCACATATCCTTCCAGAAAAAATCTCTGCAGCAGCATCATATTGATATCATGGAGCTGGTGAGTGAACTGTATCGATTTACCATAAATAACGAGATTGACGTGGAGGAATTTCTGGGTGATGTGAGGACGCTCTATATCAGTCTGCTTGATCTGGAGCCGGAGGCTCTGCGTAAATGGCTGCTGGATAAGAGCCTGTCTTTCCATGAGGAACTGAGCAGTGCCAGAAATAAGTCCACAAAGTCTTTTGTAGCCAGGGCCCAGGAATATGTGCGCAATAACTATGCCAATGAAGAACTTTCCCTGGACAGTGTCTGCGATATTTTGAGTGTATCAAATTCCTATTTTTCAACTATATTCAAAAAGGAGACGGGGGCTTCCTTTATCGGCTACGTGACGGACTACCGCATGGACCAGGCATCGCGCCAACTGATTGAAAGCAATGAAAAGAGCCATATTATTGCAAAAAATGTAGGATATACCGATCCGAATTATTTCAGTTATGTATTTAAACGACGCTTTGGAGTGTCACCTTCAAAATACAGAACGGAGTATGCAGAAAGTGAAAAATAAGTATTTCAGGAGTCTGAAAAAAAGAATGCCAAAGGGCATGCAGTCCACGATTATGTTTGCCTTCTCCATCATTTCCATCATCATTATGCTGATTTTGGGAAGCGTGCTGTATATTCGGTTTTCCTCTGTGTCCAGGCAGGAAACCACCAATGGGACACAAAAGCTGATCGAGCAGACAGGCGAGAGTCTGGAGGATTATCTGGTCAGGATGCGTCAGATATCGGATACGATTTATTATAACGTGATCAAGGAGAATGACTTGTCTAATCAGGACAGGGATCTTCAGCGTGAGATGAATCTTCTATATGAAACGAATAAAGATTATCTGCGCAGTATTGCCATATACAACAGCTACGGCAGTCTCATGGCGGCGGAACCTGTGGCTGTCCAGAAGGAAGACCCCAATGTGACCAGGCAGGACTGGTACAAGCAGGCGATGAATGAAGTGGAGAATATGCATTTTTCTACGCCGCATATCCAGAATTTGTTTAATGATTCGACGTTCCGCTATTATTGGGTTATTTCCCTGAGCCGCATGGTAGAACTCACGGATAAGGGAGATACGCAGACAGGTGTTTTGCTGGTAGACATGGATTATTCTAATATTTCCCGTATGATGAAGCAGATTAACACTTTAAACAGCGGACAGTATTACTATCTCTGTGACAGCAGTGGCAAGATCATCTATCATCCCCGGCAGATGCAGATCCAGGAGGGCATCAGCGGTGAAAACAGCCAGGTGGCTGCACAGTATAAGGACGGTAGTTACGATGAGACCTTTGCGGGGGAAGAACGGAAAGTCATCGTCAATACCATCAGTTATACCGGATGGAAACTGGTGGGCGTGATTCCTGCCTCTACATTTAATCAGGGAATGGTCAATATCAAAGAATTTATTGTTGCCCTGATGCTGCTTCTTTTTGTTATGGTGATCATCATGAACCGCATCGTTTCTGCAAGAATATCCAGACCTATTCTGGAACTGAATCGTTCAGTCATGGAATATGAGGCGGGAGAAAAGCCGGAGATCTATATTGGTGGTTCATCGGAAATCAGGCACCTTGCCCATTCTATTCAAGATTCCTACGAACAGAATGAGATACTTATGAATGAGGTTGTCCTGGAGCAGAATGAACGGCGCAAAAGTGAACTGGATGCGCTGCAAAGCCAGATCAATCCGCATTTTCTGTACAATACACTGGAATCCATTACCTGGATGATAGAAGGCGAGCGCAATGATGAGGCGGTCTTTATGATTTCCCAGCTGGCGCGGCTTTTCCGTATCAGTCTGTCTAAAGGGCGCACGGTGATCAGTGTGAAGGATGAACTGCAGCATGCCCAGAGTTACATGAATATACAAAAGGTCCGGTATAAAAATACGTTTTCTATTGTTTTTGACGTGGATCCTGCTCTCTACTCCTGCTGTACTGTGAAACTGGTTCTGCAGCCCATACTGGAGAATGCCATCAGCTATGGCGTGGGCAGTATGGAGGAATGCGGGGAGATCCGGGTGGAAGGCAGGCTGAAGAATGATGACATTATTCTTGAGGTGATTGACAATGGACTGGGCATCGCAGAGGAAGAAGTGGAATATCTTCTTACGGACAGCACCCGGGTACATACCCACGGGTCCGGTGTGGGACTTGTCAATGTGAACAACCGGATTCAGATCCTTTTTGGCAAAGAATATGGACTCCATGTGGAGAGCGAGCCGGATAAGGGAACACGGATTTCTATCTGCATGCCGGCAGTGCCGTATACGGAAGAAAACAGAAAGATTCTGGAAAAAGGTTATTTATTTAGCAGAGAAGAAATCGTGGACAGGAAAATAAAGGCGGGTATAGATGAAGACAAGTAAAAAAGTATTTATTCTGCTGGGGGCAGTATTGGTTCTGGTGCTTATTGTCTTGATGTTTATCAAGGTTGGCGGGAAAACAGAAAAGGATATTCATAAGGTCTCTGTGATCGTTTCGGATTCGGAGGACACACAGTGGGCATCCTTCAAATATGGGCTTCGTATGGCAGCAGAGGATAAAGGGCTTGAGGTGTTCACGGTCAGTACCGGTGCAGTGCTGACCCTGGAGGAGGAAAAGACGGCCATTGAGCAGGAGATAGATAATGGGGCGGATGCGGTCATTGTAGAACCTGTACCTGGAGCGGCCACAGCAGATATGCTCAAAAAGATTGAAAAAAAGGTTCCGGTCATGCTGGTCAGACAAACAGAGACGGAGGAACAGGGGGTATCGGCATTTCCTGTTACAGAGGCGGATAATTATCAGATAGGTGTGGATCTGGCGAAAGAAGTACTGCGGGATTATGATGGGAATATCCAGGGGAAGACCATAGGGCTGTTCATGAGTTCGGTGGAGTCGGAAGCAATAGCCAGCCGGGAAAAGGGATTCTGGGATTATTTAAAAGATGCCGAAGTAACGCTGGGATGGTCTCTGGCAGAGACGGAAGAAGGCATGCTGGAACAGCAGCCGGCGGTGGATTTTGTGATAGCGCTGGATAATAACGGTCTGGAAGAAGCAGGCAAATGTGCTGCGGCGAATAATCTGCACGGAGCTTTGGTCTATGGAATCGGAAATTCTACGGAAGCGGTCTATTATCTGGATACGGGAAAGGTAGAATGCATAGTGGTGCCGGATGCTTTTAATATGGGGTACCAGAGTCTGGCAGAGATTGCGGAAAAACTGCTCCATTATTCTCACAAGATGCAAAGCAGTGAAGTGTCTTATACGGTCATGCGCAAAAATGACCTGTTTTCCGAGGAAAACCAGAATGTTCTATTTACCATGAGTCAGTAACCCCCAGGTCGGATCATTTGAAAGTCAGAGGTAGAAAATGAAAGTAAAGAAAATATTGGCGATGGGAATCTTTCTGTGTACATGTGTGTACCTTTTGGGCGCATGCGGAAAGGAACAGCCGGCGGAAACAGAAAAATTATATTTGGGCGTTGCATGCTATAATCAGAGCGATACATTCCTTGGCGAATTGATTGACAGCCTGAAGAAGCAGGTAAATGATATAGGGGGCGATCGGTTCGAGACCACTCTGGCACTTCGGGACGCGGTGGGATCCCAGAGAACCCAGGATGATCAGGTGAAAGAACTGATCGACGCAGGGTGCAATGTTCTCTGCGTGAATCTGGTGGAACGTGCAGATCCGTCGGAGATCATTGACCTGGCCAGAGAGAATGATGTGCCTATTATATTTTTCAACCGGGAACCTGTGCCGGAGGATCTGATGCAGTGGGACAAGCTGTATTACGTTGGTGCGGACGCAAAACAGTCTGGTAAGATGCAGGGGGAATTGACTGCTGACGTGATACAGGCGGATAGCCAGATCGACCGCAATGGGGATGGAAAGATCCAATATGTGGTGCTGGAAGGCGAGCAGGGGCATCAGGACGCGATCATTCGTACGGAGAATGCGGTAAATACGCTGAAAAGCAAAGGAATCGTCCTTGAAAAACTGAGTTACCGGATCGCAAACTGGAACCGGGCCCAGGCCCAGAATCAGATGGAACAGATATTCAGCCAGTATTCCAATAAGATCGAACTGGTTCTGGCCAACAATGACGACATGGCATTGGGTGCTATTGATGCATATGAGAAGTCGAATCTTACCAAATCAGCGTTCCCTGTATTCGTGGGTATTGATGGAACCGATGTGGGACTGCAGGCGGTGGCGGATGGGAAACTGGCGGGAACCGTGTACAACGATAAGGAAGGCCAGGCGGAGGCTATGGCAAAGCTTGCGGCAGTGCTTGTATCCGGAGAAGGTATGGACAAAATCAAGTTCGAGAATGATAAATATATTTATCTGCCCTATAGAAAAATTGTTAAATAACATACAGAAGATTTTTTTGAAAAGAAGGGGGAATGACGGCTATGTTGGAGCGTTGTGCATAATTTAACAAAAAACGTGTTGACGTGCTTGTACATATAGGCTTATAATTTTCAACAGAGAACAGAATAATTCGGTAGGTGAGGCTACCACAGGGATACGGATTGCTGCCGCGAAATAGTGGAGACACTATGAGAGGGTCAACAGTCTACGTCGTTAAGGTGTAGAATAATGTATATTTCATGCCCTGTGAAGCTAAAGCTTGGACGAAAGAAATGATGAAAATCATGGATTTTTGAGTGACTTGCCGGTTATTTCCGACAGGTCTTTTATTTTGCAAAAAGGGAATATTACAGAGAGGAGGTCAGGGCATGAGCGAAGAAGAAATTATCATGGAAAACATTGAAGAAGAACTACGCCAGGCATTGGAAGCAAGAGATGAGGAGACAGTCAATAATATTATTGACGACGTGCACCCCATAGATATCGCCATTATGATGGAAGATTTTTCCGACGAAGAGATCCGGATTTTTCATCAGCTGGTGGATGACGAGAAAATTGCAACCATACTGGAACAGGCAGACGAGGAACTTCAGGTCCGATTGATCGTCTCTCTGGATAATGAGAGTATTATTAAACTGTTTAACTATATGCAGAAGGACGATATCGTAGATATTCTGGGCGACATGCCCTGGGACCGCCGCAAAGCGATCGTAAACCTTATGAAGATCGGTGACCGAAAGACGATCCAGGATCTGCTGGGCTATGCAGAGGATACGGCAGGCGGTATTATGACCACCGAGTATATTTCCCTGTACTGCGGCTTCAGCGCTATGGATGCGCTGCAGAAGATCAAGGAGATAGCGCCGAAAACCGAAGTGATCGAGACGATTTTCGTTATTAATATAAAAAAAGAACTGATCGGTGTCGTTACCCTGCGGGATATCCTGACAGCGGATAATGATGCCACTCTGGAAAGCATCATGGAGGAGCATTTTGTTTCCGTGGAGCCGGAGATGGACCAGGAGGAAGTATCGCTGCTGGTTTCCAAATACGACCTGAGCGTAGTTCCGGTTATTAACAAGCGCAAGGCATTGCTGGGCATCATCACAGTCGACGATATCATCGATGTCATCCAGGAAGAGCATACGGAAGATATGCTGCATATGGGTGGTGTCAGCGGGGAAGAGAGCATGGACAGTACCCTTTGGGAGTCTATCCGTATGCGCCTGCCCTGGCTGTTTGTCAATCTGGTCACGGCATTTTTGGCCTGCTTCGTGATCAATGTATTCGAAAGCACCATAGCACAGGTGGTTGCCCTGGCAGCAGTCATGCCTATCGTTACGGGAATGGGTGGCAATGCCGGGACCCAGACATTGTCTATCATGATCCGCAGCATTGCGCTGGGTGAAGTTTCCTTAAAGGAATGCTGGAAGCCGCTGGTGAAGGAGGCACTGCTGGGTATCATAAATGGTGCTGCAGTGGGGGCCGTGACGGGAGTCATCGTTTATTTCCTGTATGGGAATATGTTCCTTGGAGTGATTATTTTTGCGGCAATGATCTGCAACATGCTGATCGCGGGCGTGTGCGGTTTCGTGATACCGTTGGTGCTGAAAGCACTACATGCAGATCCCGCGCTGGCATCTTCCATTTTCCTGACCACGGCCACAGATGTATTTGGATTTTTTATTTTCCTTATGCTGGCACAGGTATTTTTACCATTATTGATTTGACCTGTAACTGTGAATATCCGCTTAACTTAAACTAAAATTACCGTAAGAACAGTTCCACAAGAAAAACAGTCAGGCAGCTGCAGAAGGCTACCGTTACCAGGCCGCGTTTTTTCAGGGCCAGAAGGACTGCTACAGCGAAACCAGCTATGGCACTGATAGGACTTTTGGTCGCATAGAGGATGGCCGGGAAGGTCATGGCAGTCAGGCAGGCACAGGGTACGTAGGCCAGGAAAGACCGCAGGAACCGGTTGGTGATATTCTTCTGGAATAAGGTAAGCGGAAGCATACGGATCAGGTAAGTGACACCGGCCATGACCGCTATGTAAATATAAATATTCATGATGCGCTGCCTCCTTCCGACTCGGGAACGGGAAAGAATATAGCCCCGATGCCCGCCGCAAGGACGGTGCAGATAACAATAGCCAATCCGGTGGAAATATCCTTCAGCACCGGAAGCCAGTAAAATATGGAACTGAAAATAAGCGCCAGAATCGTCACAAAAAGCAGTTTCCTGTTGGATTCGGTCTGTGGAACCACGATAGCGATAAACATGCCGTAGAGGGCCACGCCCAGAGCGCTCTGCACATTGGCAGGCAGAAGAGAACTGGCTACGGCACCGCAGATGGTTCCACTCACCCAGCCAAGGATCGGTATGGTGGAGAGCCCAAGCATATAGGAGGTCGTCAAAGGCACCGGACTTGACATGGCCACGGCGAAGATCTCGTCTGTATTGCTGAAGGCGATCACACAGCGGCAGAAGGTGTTGGTGCCTGGCGCCAGCTTTTGACCGAGAGCAAGGCTCATAAGTGCATAGCGGCTGTTGATGACCAGCTGTGTCAGGACCATTTCCAAAAGAGTTGCCCCGGTGACGATCACAGTCAGTCCGGCAAACTGCCCGGCACTGGTGACGTTGGTCAGGGAGATCAGCCCTGCCTGGAAAACGCTGAGGCCATACTTCAGGGCCAGGATACCGAAAGTAAAACTGACCGAAAAATAGCCGATACCAATAGGGATGCCATGACGCACCCCACGTAAATAATTCCGTCTCAAAATATATCCCTCATTTCTCCAAATCTTTTCTCCTATGTATTTTCCCACAAAACCATACAAAAAGCAATTACTACTCACACGAATAAGGAAGTGTGATAAACAGAAACAAAAAGCAACCTGTCTATTGAAAAAAGAGGCAAAAAACAGTAAGATATTAGTAATAGCATCATGTATCAAAATAAAATTTCGGGGGAACTAGTGGAATGAGAGAAAGTGGTATTTTATTACCCATATCAGCACTGCCGTCAAAATACGGCATCGGGTGCTTTTCAAAAGAGGCTTATGACTTTGTGGATCAGTTGAATGCAGCGGGGCAGAAATTATGGCAGATCCTGCCATTGGGGCCGACCGGATATGGAGATTCTCCGTACCAGTCCTTCTCCACCTTCGCGGGCAATCCTTATTTCATTGATATGGAAGTGTTGATACAGTGGAATCTGCTCACAAGGGATGAGTGTGAATCCTTTGATTTCGGCGGTTCAGAGGAATATATTGATTATGAGAAAATGTATTTTTCCAGATTTGAGGCACTGCGCCTGGCCTTCGGGCGTTTTCACGCGGAGGGCAACAATGAATATTCAGAATTTATCCAGAAAAACGGATATTGGCTGGAGGATTACAGCCTGTACATGGCTCTGAAAAACGAGAATGAAGGGAAATCCTGGAATGAATGGGAGGAGCCTTACAGGGACCGCCATCCGGGTGCTATCCTGGAAGCGCGGGAGCGGCTGGGCGAAGAAATCCGCTTTTATCAGTTCCAGCAGTACATGTTCTGGAAGGAATGGAGCGGCCTGCACAAATATGCCAATGCACATGGCATCGAGATCGTGGGAGATATTCCTATTTATGTGGCCTTTGACAGTTCTGATACATGGTCACATCCACAGCTGTTCCAGTTTACGGAGCACAATGAGCCGGTTGCTGTGGCAGGCTGCCCGCCGGATGGATTTTCCGCTACGGGACAGTTGTGGGGGAATCCGCTATACAGTTGGGAGTACCATAAGGAGACCGGCTATGCCTGGTGGATTCAGCGTATGGAGCAGTGCTTTGAATTGTATGATGTGGTCCGTGTGGATCATTTCCGTGGATTTGATGAATATTATGCCATTCCTTATGGGGATAAGACGGCGGAATTCGGCCACTGGGAAAAAGGCCCGGGCATCGAATTGTTCCGCACTATGGAGGAACGCATGGGTAAGGTGAAGATTATCGCGGAGGATCTTGGCTTTATGACGGACGGTGTGCGCCAGCTGCTGGCTGACAGCGGATATCCAGGCATGAAGGTCCTGGAATTTGCCTTTGATCCCAGCGAGAACAGCGATTATCTGCCCCATAAATACAATCAGAACTGTGTAGTGTATACAGGGACGCATGATAATGAGACGCTGGTGGCCTGGTATGAGAGCCTGAGTGACCATGACCGGGAATTTGCCAGACGTTATGCACATAATGAAAAGTCTGAGCCGGAAGAAATCCATTGGGACTTTATCCGCATGGCCATGTCCTGTGTGGCAGACCGCTGCGTGATCCCTATGCAGGATTATCTGGGCCGGGGCGGTGAGGCGCGTATGAATGAGCCGTCCACTCTTGGTAAGAACTGGAAATGGCGTCTGAAGAAGGGTGAATTCACCAATGAACTGGTGGGCCAGATCTGGCAGATGACAAAATTGTATGGAAGGCTGTAAATTAGTGAGCAAAATGGTTATGGTTAAAAAGTAGTTGGGAGGCAGTGACGAAAGCGGATAGGGCGGGAGGCACTTTAGATGAAGCGGTTTTGGCGTATTTTGAGTATCGTGGTAATAATCTGTATGGCTTCTGCGATGTGCGTCAGGGTTTGTTCGGCGGACACGAAGAAGGTCATCCGGGTAGGGTATATCGGCTATGACAGTTTTATTGGGACAAATGATGCTGGTGAGTTCGAGGGTTATGGGGTGGAGTATCTGAATGATATTGCATCTTATGCGAACTGTACGTATGAGTTTGTTTATGCTTCCTGGGCGGATTGCCTTGAGATGGTGAAATCTCATGAAATTGATATGGTGTGCTGTGCGAAGTTTACGGCAGAACGGGCGGCGGAGTATGATTATTCAGAGCAGAGTTTTGGGCGTATGGAAGGGATTATTTACACGCGGGCGGATAATGATGATCTGTACTATGAAGATTATTCCCATCTGGATGGATGCCGGATTGCATTTCTGGAGGGGAATCTGAATGAGACATTTTTCCGGGACTATGCCACCAGGCGCGGATTTACTTATACGCCGGTTTTTTACGCGGATGATAAGGAGATGGCAGAGGCAGTGAGCCGCGGTGAGGTTGATGCTATGGCCACGGATCATCTGGACCGGCATGATGATTTCAAACTGATCGGGCGGTTCAGCAGTCAGGCTTTCTATCTTATGAGTTATCAGGGGAATGATTTCATGGATGAGCTGGATGCGGCTATGAATGAGATCAATATGAAGAATCCCACCTACGAGGACGAATTGTTTCGCAAGTATTATAGCGAGCAGCTGGGTGCATTTTGTCTGACCAGGGAGGAGACGGAGTATATCAAAAATAGCGGTGAAATCACCGTAGGGCAGATCCCCAACCGTTATTGTATATCGGATTTTTCGGAGGAGACCGGCGAACTCACCGGCATCAATGAGGATGTGCTGCAGAAGATTGCGGAGATTACGGGGCTTGATCTGAAATCGGAGCCCATTGCCTTGAATACACCGCCGCTGACAGCCTTGGAGAATAAGGATTTTGAATTGGTCATGGGTGTGGTGGATAATGTGAATTTCCGGGCGGACCAGGATATCACATTGTCAGATCCGTATATTTCCAGCACGGTTGCCGTGGTCATGAACAAGGGAGAAGTCTTCGACAATACGGCGGTATATACCATGGGTATCAAGAAGTCTTTTCAGTTTATGCAGGAATATATGGAGGAAAGCCATCCGGATTATAATTTTGTGCTCTATGAGACCACACCGGAATTGCTGGATGCGGTTCAGGCTGGGGATATTGACATTATGATGGACAATATCAATGTCACGAACTACCTGCTGCAGAAACCTGTTTACAGCAGCCTTGAGATTATGCCGACCACATTTATGATGGAGGAAAACTGTATCGTCGCCCGCGCGGAGGAAGATCCGCTGCTTATGTCCATTCTTAATAAGGCCATCAACTGTGTGACGGATGATGAAATAAATGACATTATTCTTGCGAATACAACGGCAAAGCCATACCAACTGACCACGGCGGACATTTTTTACAAATACCGTGTGCCCATTATTCTTGTCAGCACGCTGTTCCTTGCGTGTGCTGCGCTGTTTATAATAATCATGGTGATCAGACAGAGACATGTGCACGTGCTGACGGCTAAGAACGATCAGCTGGCGGATGCGGTGAAGCAGGCGGAGATGGCGAACGCGGCGAAGAGTGAATTCTTATCCCGTATGAGCCATGAGATCCGGACACCTATGAATGCCATTGTGGGCATCACACAGATCGCGGAGAAGCATGCGCATGAGCCGGTGAAAATACATGAATATCTCAAAAAGATTGATACTTCCTCCAAGGTCCTGTTAAACATTATCAATGATGTGCTGGATATGTCTGCCATCGAGAGCGACAAACTCAAGATAGCCCAGGTCGAATTCGATCTGAAGAGCATATTGAACGGCGTGTCCAATATTTATTATACCCAGTGCAAACAGAAGGGTATTCAGTTTAATGTACTGGTAAATGTAAGAAATGAGATGTTGATCGGAGATTCCCTCCGTGTGAACCAGATTCTTATGAATCTGGTGTCCAATGCATTTAAATTTACAGAAAACGGCGGAATGATCCAGATCGAGGTGGAGGAGAAAGAAAAACGAGACAAACAGGTATTTATACGCTTTATCGTATCAGACACCGGCTGCGGCATGAGTGATGAGATGAAGGAGCGGCTGTTCAGGCCCTTTGAACAGGAGGAAGCCACAACTGCGCAGAAGCACGGCGGAAGCGGCCTGGGTCTTTCTATCGCAAAGAATCTCGTGGAAATGATGCAGGGTGCTATACAGGTGGATTCTGTGCTGGGAGAGGGAACCACATTTACAGTGGAGATTCCCTTTGGGGTCACCGGACAGGAAATGGATGCGGATCCGGAGAAGATGGAAAACATTCATGCGCTTGTGGTGGACGATGAGAATCATGCCAGAGAATATACCGGGATTATTCTGGAGCGGGTCGGTGTGAAATATGAGGTGGCTGACTCCGGGGAAAAAGCATACGAGATGGTTGCCCATGCACACGACAGCGGAAATGGATATGATATCTGTTTTATTGACTGGAAGATGCCGGGTATGGACGGTGTGGAGCTGACGAAGAAGATCAGACAGAACTTTGACAAGGATACTGTTATTATTATCATTTCTGCTTTTGACCAGAGCGAAGTAGAGGACGAGGCGAAGGAGGCAGGTGCGGATATGTTCGTGCCAAAGCCGTTGTTCCAGTCCACGGTGTTTAATCTCCTTATGCAGCTGACCGGAGGAAGGCTCACAAAGGATACGGCCAAAGTCGAGGAATACGATTTTACCGGACATAAAGTGCTTCTGGCCGAGGATAATGCGCTGAATACGGAGATTGCTATCGAACTGCTGCACATGGTCAACATGGAAGTCGTTCATGCGGAGAATGGCCAGAAAGCGGTGGAGATATTTAAGGGCGAGCCAACTGGTGTTTTTGACGCCATTCTGATGGATATCCAGATGCCGCTCATGGATGGTTATGAAGCCGCCAGAACGATTCGTGCCAGCGATCATCCGGAAGCAAAGAGCATCCCCATCTTCGCCATGACAGCCAACGCATTTACCTCCGATGTGAGTGCCGCCCTGTCAGCCGGAATGAACGGCCACATCGCGAAGCCCATTGACACGGAGAAATTGTATCATACCTTGTGGGAAGTTATTTATAGAAAATAAAAAAATCCGAAGTCCTGCTTTTGGCAGTGGCTTCGGATTTTTTTACTGGTATTGTTTGATGATTCTTTGTAATTGTTCTTTTGGCAGGATAATGTTATTGGACATGGGATTGATCACAAGCCCTTTTATGTTTTCGGTCACGGAACCTGCAAGTTTTCCAAAGGAAAAGATGGCGGCATTGTATTTCATTTCCGGATTGTATTTGCGGAATTCATTTAAATCTGTAAATGCTGGTAAAAACACTTCTTTGTCCTTGTTCTGCAAAAATGGAATTTGAAGAGGGGCATCTTTTGAAGGCGTTCCAACGATGGGGACTAAATAGGTGCCTCTGACAAGATGTGCCATCAGTTCGTTTTCCAGTGGTGGAATCTCTTTTTTATCTTTGAGGTCCCCTGGTTTCTTGAGTTCCTGCATAAAATACATGGAGGTCAGCTGAAATCCCGGATTGGCCACGGCGGCTGCCTTGTTTTCCATATGTTCCCAATCGGGTTTATTGCAGATTTTATCTATCTGTATCAGAATGGATTCTTCGTCAGGATTTATCAGCAGAGCATTGATGCCAATGTAAAACATGGTCGAGAAGAAACTTAGATACTGTTTATTCTCCACTTTCACGGCCTGAACGGGGATCTTTTCTTCCTGCAATTTTTTCACAGCACCTGTTATTTTATCTTCCGTCGTATACAGCTGCGCCATATCATCCAGAGTTTCGGGATGGCAGCAGGCAAAAGGCATATTCGTCGGAGCAAAATACAACACGTAAAATGCATCCAACCCCTTTATTTTTTCAATAATCAAGGAATAAAAGAAGTCGGCTTTTAATTTGAATTTTGCACCTTCCTTATCATCCGCTGCAAACTGAGAGGACATTTTTTTCGCCTGCTCATGCATATAATATCCTTCTTCCATAGTAAGCGTCTTATAAACCTCACCACGAAATGCCTGTTCCTCAACCATTTCATTCAATTCTTTTTTTCGTTCTATCGTAATCATGATTAGATCCTT
>JAQUWF010000057.1 GCA_028692975.1 Lachnospiraceae bacterium | reverse complement strand
CGGTTCCCGAATCTCCAGAAAAAGGAGGGTGCCAGGTAACTTCAGTCACCTGGCACTATTATGAAAAAGTTTTATAAAAATAGTAATGTGAATTACTTAAGATATTGGCTTGTTGTTTTTATTTCATACTGTTAGTATACGATGGATTCGTGAAGAAACCGTGTGCAACAAGTTAAAGGTTTTTGAATGATAAATGAATAATTTGTGAATGAGTAGTTGCTCATTGAAAACGAGGGCGTTTTCCGTTAATCGGGAAACGCTCTCGTTTTTATAATATATGAGAAAAAGAAAATGAGGAGGAAGCGAGTATGAAAAAGCTGGAAATTGTTATAAAACCAGAAAAACTGGAAGACCTGAAAGAGATTCTGGATGAATGTAAGGCAAATGGCCTGATGATTACAAATATCATGGGATATGGCAATCAGAAAGGTTACAAACAGTTATATCGGGGTGCAGAATACAAGGTCAATCTTCTGCCGAAGGTAAAGGTGGAGAGTGTCGTAGATGACGATATCGCCGCTGTGATCGTAGACAAGGTCGTGGAGCAGATCAACACAGGGAATTATGGAGATGGCAAGATCTTCATCTATGATGTGGAGGATGTCGTGCGTATCCGTACCGGTGAGAGAGGAACAGAGGCTATTTAATCGTTTTTGTTTTATGAGGAGTTATGAAAAATATAGAATGGATTTGTTATCAAAGGGGATAACTGCTGCTCTGGGAACAGAGGTGTAGTTATCCCCTTTTTTAACAAAATTCGAATGAGGAGGAAAAGATATGTATCTTAGTGATTTGATTAGCGGTGGAATGGATTCTGCTGCGGCAACTGAGTTGCTTATGAATATTATGTGGACGCTGGTAGGCGCGTTTCTTGTTTACTTTATGCAGGCTGGTTTTGCCATGGTTGAGACTGGTTTTACCAGAGCAAAAAATGCAAGCAATATTATTATGAAAAATATGATGGATTTTGTTTTGGGAAGTATTTTCTTCTTCCTGATCGGTTTCCCATTGATGTTTGGCAGTGATCTGGGTGGTGTCTTCGGTATCAGCGGATTTTTCAATCCTACGTCCCTGGCAGATGCAGATGGCATGATGAATGGCTTGCCTGTCGGTGTGTTCATGATTTTCCACACTGTTTTCTGTGCTACAGCAGCAACCATCGTTTCAGGAGCCATGGCTGAGAGAACAAAATTCTCTGCTTACCTGATCTACAGCGCAGCAATCAGTATTTTCATTTACCCGGTTTCCGGTCACTGGATCTGGGGCGGCGGCTGGCTGAGCCAGATGGGCTTCCACGATTTCGCCGGATCTACAGCAGTTCATATGGTTGGTGGTGTCTGTGCACTGGTTGGTGCCAAGATCCTGGGACCTCGTATCGGTAAATATGACAAAGCTGGTAAGGCCCAGGCTTTCCCTGGTCATAATATCCCCATCGGTGTACTTGGTGTATTTATTCTCTGGTTCTGCTGGTTCGGTTTCAACTGTGGATCTACCACAGGAGCAGCCACAAATCTTGGCGATATTGCCATGACCACAAACCTGGCAGCAGCGGCATCTACACTTGCAGCACTTATCCTTACCTGGGTAAAATATGGAAAACCGGATGTTTCTATGACGGTCAATGGTTCTTTGGCCGGTCTGGTTGCTATCACAGCAGGCTGCGACGTAGTTACGAATTATGAAGCATTAATCATCGGTGCTCTTGCAGGTATCCTGGTTGTTCTTGTTATCGATTTTGTGGATAAAAAGATAAAGATCGATGATCCGGTTGGTGCTATTGGTGTCCATGGCTTCTGTGGAGCCTTCGGTACCATCATGACGGGTGTGTTCGGCGAGGGATGTAACTTCGGCGTTCAGTGCCTGGGTGTTGTTTCTGTTATTGCTTTTGTAGCTGTTATGGCTATTATCATATTTAAGTTAATCGATGCAACAGTAGGACTGAGAGTTAGTTCACAAGAGGAGATCGACGGTCTGGACATCCACGAACATGGTGTTCCAGCATACCCGAACTTCAATCTTCATAGAGATCGATAATTTCAAATATTTGTTTAATATATCTCCCTTTCTCAAAAGAGGGCGGCGCTGGATTTTTCGGTAGCCGCTCTCTTTTATTCGTGCTATACTTTGGATAGAATAAAATCAGGAGGACACATATGAGATTAGATAAATATCTGGCGGAGATGGGGGTTGGTACCCGGAGCCAGGTGAAACAGTATATTAGGAAATGCTGTGTGACGGTGAATGGAGAACTGGTGCGCCAGTCGGATGCGCAGATCGCACCGGAGACGGACGAGATCTGCTATAACGGACAGACGGTAGGCTATGCGGCCTTTGAATATTATATGCTGAACAAGCCGGCGGGGGTTATCTCTGCCAGCGAGGACAAGAAACAGGAGACGGTGATAGACCTCATTGATACGAGGCTGCGCAAGGACCTGTTTCCGGTGGGACGGCTGGATAAGGATACGGAGGGGCTGCTTTTGATCACCAATGACGGGGCGCTGACCCATCAGCTATTATCCCCCAAGAAGCATGTGAGCAAGCGTTACTTTGCCCGCATTGATGGAAAAGTCACAGAACGGGAAGTGAAAGTGTTCCGGGAAGGTGTGGCTATAGACGAGGACTTTACTGCACTTCCGGCGGAATTAGACATATTGATATCGGACGATATATCGGAAATCGAGGTCGTGATCTATGAAGGGAAATTTCATCAGATCAAGCGTATGTTTGAGGCCGTTGGCATGGAGGTCATCTACCTGAAACGGCTGTCTATGGGCAATTTACTTTTGGATGGGCATCTGGGTCTGGGAGAATACCGTCCGCTGACAGAGGAAGAACTGGCAGGACTGAGAGCACACGAGTGAGCATGAAAGAAGAAAAGACAAAGGAGAATGACAATGGCAAATTATGATTTTTTGGAGCGGCAGGGTGTGAGTGCAGGTTTGATCAAAGACCTGGAGAAATTCCGGGAGGCTTATATGGTAGAGGAGGCTGCAGCGCATCGTATTGTGGAGCCTATGATACCGTTTTACGGAAAGGAAATACTGGAAATGTCCATTGCAGGACTGCTGCAGGGAGAAAACATCCTACTGACCGGATCCAAGGCAACAGGCAAAAATGTACTGGCGGAAAATCTGGCCTATGTGTTTGACAGGCCTTCTTACAATATATCGTTTCATGTAAATACTAACAGCGGAGACCTTATTGGCACAGACACCTTTGTGGACAATCAGGTGCAGCTGCGCAAGGGAAGTATTTACCAGTGCGCAGAGTACGGTGGATTTGGTATACTGGATGAGATCAATATGGCGAAAAATGATGCGGTATCCGTGCTGCATGCAGTACTGGATTATCGCCGTATTATCGATGTGCCGGGATATGACAAGATTGCCCTGCATCCGGCGGCACGCTTTATCGGGACCATGAACTACGGATATGCGGGTACCAAGGAATTAAATGAAGCGTTGGTTTCCAGATTTTTGGTGGTGGATATGCCGGAACAGAAGGCAGATACCCTGGAACATATTTTCCAGAACCTGTTCCCGAGCCTCAGAGCAGATCGGATGGAACAATTTATCGGCCTCTTTCTGGACCTGCAGGTAAAGGCTGCCAATGGAGAGATCTCCACCAAGGCCATCGATCTGCGTGGACTGCTGGCAGCGGTGAAGACTATGCAGAGCGGTCTGCAGCCGATACTGGCTGTGCGCATGGGCATTATCAACAAATGCTTTGACTCCTTCGAACGGGAGATCGTGGAGGATGTGGTCATGACCCGTATTCCGGAAGAGTGGACAGCAGGAGATATGTTCGCATAAGCGTGAGGAGATCGTATGGATAAAATCAAGGAAGAGTATTTGGAGAAACCATTGCCATCTGATTGGGGCGACGGCAGGGAAACGTACCAGATGGAGATGGAGAACCGTATCAAGAATCTGATCTGGACTGTCAGTGGGGATTATTCGCTGGAAACCAAGGTGAATGTGGAAGGCTATCTCCAGTCCAAGGATGTGGCGCTCTATGATGGTATCAAGCAGGGAGCCTTTGCTAAATATTTTGACAAGGATGCACTGAGCCTTTATTTGGTAAAGAAGGTATTTCTCCAGGCCCAGGAGGAAGCCCTTGTAGCGGTGGCACAGCTTTGCATCGAGGCATCCATTGCCAGAAAGATCACTGGAGAGCGGCCCGGGGTGGCTGCTATCCGCAGACGGGCCTTTGCGGAGATCCTGGACCGGGATTTCGATGTACTGTCAAAATCGGCTCTTGGCAGGCTGAAAGCGGCTATGCTGCGGGAAGGTATCGAAGGGGAGTATGTGGTGGACAAAAACACCCGCTCCTTTATGACACAGATCTATGACCTGGACCAGGCGAAGGATACCATGGACATCATCCGTGTCGTGGACCGTGTCTATAATCATCTGGTAGATACGTATTTTGAGCGGCGCGCTGGCGGTCTGGATGCAGTGCTGGCTGTGACCATGGAGGATCTGACCGAGTTTTCCTGGCAGGATTATCTCAGTGAAGAGATGTACGAGAATGCCCTGGAAGCCTATCTGGAGCAGATGACGGATCAGATGACCGTGACGAATCTGGAGGAGAAAGAAAAAAAGAACGAGGACCAGCCCATAGACCCCAGGCGGAAAAAGGTCGTTCTGGTGGACGAGGAGTCTCTGAAAAAGGTTTATAACTACGTGGAATTAAACTACGGGAGGACTTATCTGGATCCCGTATCAGAGAAGCGGGTGAATTTTAATCTGTGCAAGGGGATCCATGGGGACTGCGGATTGTACTATACGGAAGGAATTCTGAAAAATCCGGTCAAGCGCAACTATCAGCTGGAATATGCCAGAAGACAGCGGGAACGCAACAAACACGAGTATTATGACCATCACCGGGAGATCAAGGCCAATATCAGAAGCCTTACCGATACTTTTCAGAAATCCTTGAATTCCAGGATGGAGGAGGCGGCGGTCATATCGGATCGCGGCATGCTCCAGCCGTCCCTGCTCTGGAAGGTTGGGCGTACCAGAGACGCCAGACTTTTCAGACGGGAACTGAAAAACGACAGTAAGAATCTTATTGTGGACATCCTCATTGATGCCAGCGGTTCCCAGAGAAGCCGTCAGGGACAGGTAGCCATACAGGCCTATGAGATCAGCGAAGCCCTAAGCAACGTGGGCATCCCCCACCGTGTCATGAGTTTCTGTACGTTCTGGGACTACACGATCCTGCACCGTTTCCGTGATTATGAGGATACCAGGGATGCCAATGAGAATATCTTTGAGTACATCACCTCCTCCAACAACAGGGACGGACTGGCTATTAAAGCAGTGGCGGACGATCTGCTGTCCAGGGAGGAGGATCAGAAGATTCTGATCATTTTATCCGACGGAAAGCCATATGATGTGATGCTAAACCGTCCCAATGCAAGGAACCCTCAGCCTTACCAGGGAAAGTATGCCATACGGGATACAGGACTGGAAGTGCGGCGTCTGCGCAATCTTGGGGTGGCGGTGCTGGGTGTGTTCGCCGGGGAGGAAGAGGATCTGGATGCGGAAAAGAAAATATTTGGAAAAGACTTTGCTTATATTCATAAAATGAAGAATTTTGCGGATATTGTAGGCCGCTATCTGAAAAAACAACTGGAAAACGAAGCATGATATCTGGAAATACTTGTATTTTTTCTACGAAAGAGCGAAAAATATGTGGAAAATGCCGAAACATTTCGTTATTACGAACAAAAAAATTGTGAAATGCTTGTAAACTTTATTAAATTTTAGTATAATGTACCTTTACTATTAGAAAGAGGAGAGATAGAAAATGGAAGAGAAACAAACGTTTAAGCCGTATATCAGCGCTGACAAAGTCGTGCCTGAGTTTACGGTCACTTCTGTCATAGTTGGTTTACTTTTGGCAGTAGTATTTGGTGCAGCAAATGCTTACCTCGGTCTTCGTGTTGGTATGACCGTGTCTGCATCTATCCCGGCAGCCGTTATTGGTATGTTCGTGATCAAGGTAATCATGAGAAAGAAATCTGTTCTGGAAAGTAATATGATCCAGACCATCGGTTCCGCGGGTGAATCCCTGGCAGCCGGTGCAATCTTTACTATGCCTGCATTATTCCTGTGGGCAGCAGCCGGTAAGGGTGAGATGCCTGGTATCGTTGAGATCATGCTGATTGCTTTATTTGGTGGTCTGCTTGGTGTTTTATTCATGATACCCCTTCGTAAAGCCCTCATCGTACAGGAACACGGTGTACTGCCTTATCCGGAAGGAATGGCATGTGCAGAGGTTATCCTGGCAGGTGAAGAAGGCGGGTCCAGCGCGGCAGCCGTATTTATCGGTATGGGTGTTGCAGCCGTATTAAAATTTATCGTTGACGGTCTCTGTGCGGTAAAGGGTGTACTTACCCTGACTATCACAAAGATTCACGGTGAGATCAGCACAGAAGTTTATCCGGCGCTGGTCAGCGTAGGTTATATTTGTGGATTTAAGATTTCTTCTTATATGTTCGCAGGTGGTATCCTTGGATGGCTGGTGCTGATTCCGGCTATTTATCTGTTCGGTGAGAATGCCACACTGTTCCCAGTTACAGATATGAATATTGCACAGTTGTGGGATGCAGCAGGTGCCAGCGGTATCTGGACCAACTACATCAAATACATCGGTGCAGGTGCTATCGCAGCCGGTGGTATCATGAGTCTGATCAAGACCCTGCCTCTGATCGTTCGCACTTTCGGTGGTGCTATGAGTGGTCTGAAGAACGCTCAGGGTACAGGTTCCACTGCGAGAACAGACCAGGATCTGAAGATGCCATTTATCCTTGGCGGTATTCTGATCATCACTGTTCTTATCGCAGTTGTTCCTGCAGTACCGGTTGATATTATCGGAGCTGCTGTGATCGTTGTGTTTGGTTTCTTCTTCGCAACTGTATCTTCCCGTATGGTAGGTCTGGTTGGAAGCAGTAACAACCCGGTATCCGGTATGGCTATCGCGACTCTGTTATTTGCAACACTGCTCCTGAAAGGAACCGGACATACCGGTATCGCAGGTATGACAGGTGCTATCGCTATTGGTTCTATTATCTGTATCATCGCGGCTATCGCAGGTGATACTTCACAGGACTTAAAGACCGGCTATATCCTTGGTGCTACACCGAAGAAACAGCAGATCGGTGAACTTATGGGTACTGTGATCTCAGCTATCGCTATCGGTGGTATCCTTTACCTGCTGAATGCAGCATGGGGATTCGGTTCTACCCAGATTCCTGCTCCGCAGGCGAACCTGATGAAGATGATCGTAGAAGGTGTTATGGATAGTAACCTTCCATGGACACTGGTATTTATCGGTGTATTCATCGCCGTACTTATCGAATTACTGCGTATTCCGGTTATGCCTTTTGCTATTGGTCTGTATCTGCCGATTGAACTTTCAGCAGCTATCATGATCGGTGGTGTGATTCGCTGGGCAATGGAAAAGAAGAAATACAAAAACGACGAGCAGAAAAACAAGGTTATCAATGGTGGTGTTCTCTGCTGTTCCGGTATGATCGCAGGAGAAGGTCTGGTAGGTGTACTGCTTGCTATCTTCGCTGTAGCCGGACTGAATGTGGATATCAGCAAGTTCGTGAACCTGGGACAGATCGGTGGACTGATCGTAATGGCTATCGTTATCCTGACTATCCTCAAGTTCTCTCTGTGGAATAAGAAAGCAAACGAGTAGATATGAGTAAGAAAGAAGATATGAATGTTCTGGATTATATTCCGGTGAAAAATCCCGATATAACATGGAACATAGATGAAAATGGTGTTGTGACGCTGGACCAGGAAAATAAAGGCATGTTTAACCGCATTGCCCAGAAAGCCTTCAACAGGCCGTCTGTCAGTCATATTCAACTGGAAAGTTATGGAAGTTTTATCTGGCCGCGTATGGATGGGGTAAAGACGATTTACGATATTGCACTGGAACTCAAAGCCGAGTTTGGCGATGAGGCAGAGCCTTTGTATGATCGGATTTTTACGTATTTCCGTATGCTGCAGGACCATGGATTCGCAAAATTAATGAAGAATTAAAAAGATTCCCCGCTGCGTGCGGAATGATAACATTGTTTTCTGTCATTTCGTACACAGCGGGGAATCTCTTTTTAGTAAATTTTGGCGTATAATGCAATAGAAAAATGGGAAAGTTGAAAATGTAGAGAAGTTCTGTTATACTGGCGGAGTTACGTTGTCACAGAACAATCTGGATGGGAGTAGAAAATGGTGGATCTATTTCATAAGAAATCAGATTATATGGATTACCTGCTGATATTTGTGGGGGCCGGGCTTATGGCTCTGGCCATCAATCTCGCCTTTGAACCGGCGGGGATGGTAACCGGCGGCTTTACCGGTATTGCGATTATCATAAAGAATGTGACCGCACAGATTGTGCCGGGTGGGATTCCGCTGTGGATGACCAACATCATACTGAATATTCCTTTGATTATACTGGGCATCCGTATGAAGGGTGCACGTTTTCTGGCAAAGACTATATTTGGCGCAGTGGTTTTGTCTGTATGGCTGGCGGTTATGCCGGTCTATGATATTGCGCGGGATGATTTCCTCCTGGCTGCTATTATCGGTGGCGTGATCCAGGGGGCGGGTATCGGGCTGGTATTTGCCGGCAAGGGTACCACTGGCGGTTCGGATACGGTGGCGGCCCTGGTGCAGAATCATCTGCGTCATTATTCTATCGCCCAGGTTATGCAGGTGGTGGATGCGGTCATTGTTCTGGCGGGTGCTTTTGTATTTGGGTTCACCAAGGCGTTGTATGCGATTATTGCTATTTATATAGTGGCAAAGGTTAGCGATGGACTGATTGAGGGGTTGAAATTCTCCAAGGCAGCATATATCATCACAGAAGAGCCGGAGCGTATGGCAAACGCAATCATGGAACATGTGGACAGGGGTGTGACCGGCATCCATGCCCGCGGGATGTATTCCAAACAGGAGAAAACCATGTTGTTTTGTGTGGTTGCCAAAAAACAGATCGTACATCTGAAGGATGTAGTGCGGGAAATTGATCCGCGTGCGTTCGTGATCGTATCGGATGCCCGAGAGGTTCTTGGAGAAGGTTTTATGGAAATTCACGAATGAAATATTAAGAAAGTGTTAAGAAAGTGTGAAACAATAATGTTTTTTCTTTCCTTTTTGGGCAATGTGTATTATTATAGGGGTTATAAGTGGTAACTTTTATTCAAATCGCAAATAGTGAAATCGCAAATGAAGAGAGGGTAATAATATGATCTCTAATGTTATACTACAAAATACAATCGAGGGGCTGAAATCAATAACAAAAACAGATTTGACCATTGTGGATCTGGATGGAAAAGTCCTGGCATCCACCTTCGATGATGTCCAGATGAATGAGACGGAAGTCATCAATTTCGCAGAATCACCTGCAGACAGTCAGGCAATCAAAAATAATCAATTCTTTAAAATATACGATGATTATCAGGTGGCATATGTGCTGGTTGCCAATGGCAACGGGGACGATGTCTCTATGGTGGGAAAGGTTGCAGCCTTTCAGATACAGAGTCTTTTGACTGCTTATAAAGAACGTTTTGACAAGGATAATTTTATCAAGAATCTGTTGCTGGATAATCTGCTTTTAGTGGATGTTTATAACCGCGCGAAAAAATTGCATATTGCAACAGACGTGCGACGTGTGGTATACATATTAGAGACCAGCCAGGGAAAAGATTACAGTACCCTGGAGGCAATCAAGAGTCTTTTCGCAGGGAAAAAGAATGACTTCATCACCGCGGTGGACGAAAAAAGTATTATCATTATCAAAGAACTGAGCGACAGTGATGGACCGGATGAACTGGAAAAAGTTGCACAGTCTATTCTCGGTATTCTGGAATGTGAGGAAGAGGGTACGACCCATGTAGCTTACGGCAACATTATCCGCGAGCTGAAAGAGGTTTCACGTTCCTATAAGGAAGCCCGCATGGCACTGGATGTAGGAAAGATCTTCTTCGGTGACCAGGATGTGATCGCGTACAGTTCCCTTGGTATCGGCCGTTTGATTTATCAGCTGCCTATACCTTTATGCAAGATGTTTATCAAGGAAATATTTGAGAATAAATCACCGGATGATTTCGATGAGGAGACATTGGTAACGATTAACAAATTCTTTGAGAACAGCCTGAATGTGTCTGAGACTTCCAGACAATTATACATTCACCGAAATACGCTTGTATATCGTTTGGACAAGCTGCAGAAAAGCACTGGTCTGGACCTGCGTGTCTTTGAAGATGCAATCACCTTCAAGATTGCGCTTATGGTCGTGCGATATATGAAATATATGGAAACATTGGAATATTAGTGTTGCAATTCACGGAATACGAATGAGGGGACACCTGTTCAGGAGCAGCATATGTGAATGATGGGTGGAATTGGAACATTATATCAAGTTTAACAGGAGGTTATTATGATTGATTTAGATCGTGTAAGTAAAGCTTATGCCAAAGGCCAGCCGGCCGTTGACGAGATATCTTTACACGTCGACAAGGGCGAATTCGTCTTTATCGTAGGAGACAGTGGATCCGGGAAATCCACGTTGATTAAGCTGCTTTTGAAGGAACTGGAGCCTACGTCCGGAACAATTACCGTAAACGGACAGGTTCTCAATACCATGAAGCGCCGCAGGATACCAAAATACCGAAGAGGCGTGGGCATTGTGTTTCAGGATTTCCGGTTGTTAAAGGATCGGAATGTTTATGAGAATGTGGCATTTGCGCAGCGGGTTATCGGTTATCCGTCCCGTGTGATCAAAAAGAGAGTGCCCGAGACACTGCGTCTGGTGGGATTGGCAGAAAAGTACAAATCCCTGCCGAAGCAACTGTCCGGTGGTGAGCAGCAGAGAGTTGCCCTGGCCAGAGCCCTGGTTAATCGCCCGGAGATACTTCTGGCCGATGAGCCTACAGGAAACCTGGATCCAGGTAATTCTTATGACATTATGAAATTATTGGAAGAAATAAATGAGCGTGGAACTACTGTTCTTGTGGTAACACATAACAAAGAACTGGTAAATACGTTCAAGAAGCGTGTTATCACCATGCGGAGAGGCGTCATTGCACACGACGAAGAAGAAGGTGAATACATTGAGGCTTAGTACATTAGGATATTTGATTTCTCAGGGATTTAAGAATATTTGGAGAAATATCATGTTTTCCCTTGCATCTATCGCAACAATGGCGGCTTGTATCTTTTTATTCGGGTTATTCTTTTCCCTTGTGTGGAATTTTACAAGCATCGTAAAGGGTGCGGAAGAGGGTGTCGGTGTCACAGTATTCTTTGAGGCTGATATCGAGCAGGCGAAGATCGATGAGATCGGTGATGCTATCAAAGCCAGACCCGAGGTCAAGGAAGTAAAATTTGTCTCAGCGGATGAAGCATGGGACGAATTTAAGAGTGATTATTTTGGGAATAAGGCAGAAGGTCTGGAAGAAGGCTTCAAGGATGATAATCCGTTGGCTAATTCAGCCAGTTATGAAGTATATGTGAATAACATCGAGGACCAGGCAGGACTTGTTTCTTACATAGAGACTCTGGACGGTGTCCGTGATATCAGCAAATCAGATGTGGCGGCGAAAACATTGAGTACGGTCAATACTTTGATCGGATATGTGGCTGTAGCGATTATCCTGATTCTGCTGGTGGTGTCTATATTCCTGATCAGCAATACGGTATCTATCGCTATCTCTGTTCGTAAGAGTGAGATCTCGATCATGAAGCTGATCGGTGCAACGGACCTTTTTGTTCGTGGACCATTTATTCTGGAAGGTGTGATCATCGGTATCATCGGTGCTGCTATTCCGCTGGGCGGGTTGTTCTTTGTTTATGAAAAGGCCTGTACTTATATTTTGACAAAATTCAGCGTGCTGGCATCCTTCATCAATCCAGTGCCGCGTGGACAGATTTTTGAAATTCTGATCCCGGTTGGCCTGGTACTCGGTGTTGGTATCGGTTTGGTCGGCAGTATCATAACCGTACGTAAGCATTTGAGAGTCTAGTACAAAAGATTATAGAGAAGTCCACTTTGTCATTGCGCAAAGTGGACTTCCTTGTTCCCCACGGCCGACATGGCAGCTGGGATTGTTAAATTAGGACAGAAAAACGGGGTTGGTTGTCAGATGGAAGAGAAAAAGATTGAAAATAGAGGTATTTTGAAAGGGTTCTTGATTTGTGTTTTGCTTGTGGCGCTAATATTTGGCGGTGTGAAGATTTACCGCTATAAGCATCCGCCCAAGGAAGAGGTCATACAGCAGTATATTGAGCGTAATTATCTTCATGAGGTGGACGAGCAGGCAGTGGACGATGGCAAATATGCCGGAATGCTGGCTGCGCTGAATGACCCTTATACCATGTACTATACGGAATCCGCATACACGTCCCAGAAGCAGAGCAACGATGGGGTGTATAAAGGCATCGGTGTGGTCATGCAGGAGAATAAGGAGACGGGGGAAGTTATTATTGTGCGCTGCTATGGGGATTCGCCAGGTGAACAGGCGGGGCTTCTGCCAGGTGATATCATTGCCCAGGTAAATGGAACAAATGTTACATTGGATAATCAGGATGATATGATCCAGGAGATCAGGGACAGCAGTGAAGTATCGGTGCATCTGGGCATACGCCGGGATGGGGAGGAGAGCCTTGTTGAGGTGGATCTGACCCAGGCGGAGATAAATATTCCTTATGTGGAACACCGGATGCTGGATGACAATGTGGGGTATCTGGCTATGTATGAATTCACAGCCACCACGGCGGAACAATTTCAGGCGGCTATGACGGATCTGCAGGAGCAGGGGATGGAGAAACTGATCATCGATCTGCGCAGTAATCCGGGCGGTCTGTTGACTTCGGTGACAGAGATTCTGGAGTCCATTCTGCCGAAGGGGCTGATCGTCTACACGGAGGATAAGAATGGCAATCGTCAGGAATACAGCGGTGCGGGGGAGACGCCTCTTTCCATTCCGCTGGTGGTGCTGGTCAATCAATACAGTGCCAGTGCTTCGGAGATTTTTGCCGGGGCGGTCAAGGATTATGAACTTGGGACGCTGGTGGGTATGACGACTTATGGCAAGGGTGTCGTGCAGTCGATCATTCCCCTTGGTGACGGCACAGGCATTAAACTGACCACGGCGAATTACTACACGCCGAAGGGAACGAATATTGACGGTACAGGGATTACGCCGGATGTGGAAGTGGAACTTGACGATTCGATTGAAAATGCCGTGCAGGGCGATCCCAATACGGACAATCAGTTGCAGAAAGCCATGGAAATTCTTGGACAATAGTGGTAGAATGGTGGGTAAGAATGGTTGCTGTGCACGAAGTGAACAGCAAGTAAGAATAAACGGGAGGGACACAAAATATGAACGAGTTTGTAATTACCACGGATAATAATGCTGATTTACCGAAAGCGTATTATGAGGAGCATCAGGTTGGTGTGATTTCTTTGACGTATACATTGGAAGGCAGGACTTATGATATGGAGTCTGCGCTGCCGGATGCGGAGTTTTACAGCCGGATGCGCAGTGGTTCTATGCCGACTACAGCAGCGGTGAATCCGGAGGATGCCAGAGCGGTGTTCCTGCCGTTTTTGAAAGAGGGAAAGAATGTGCTGCATATTGCTTTTTCTTCTGGTCTCAGCGGTAGCTTTAACAGTGCACGTATCGCGGCTGAGGAGTTGAATGAGGAGTTCCCGGACAATCGTGTGGTGGTTGTGGATTCGCTTTGTGCTTCCCTTGGACAGGGGCTTTTGGTTCACAAGGCTGTGGGGCTGCGTGATGCTGGAATGTCTATGGATGAGATTGCTTTATGGCTGGAGGAGCATAAGGCGAATCTGTGCCATATGTTTACGGTGGATGATCTGAATCATTTGTACCGGGGCGGACGTGTGTCTAAGATGACGGCTGTCTTTGGGACTATGGCGAATATCAAACCGGTGCTTCATGTGGATGATGAGGGACACCTGATCAATATTGATAAGGTTCGTGGGAGAAAGAAGTCTTTGGCGGAACTGGTGCGGAAGATGGAGGAGAAGATCGGAAGTTATCGGGATAAGAATGATGTGTTTTTTATTTCTCATGGAGATTGTATTGAGGATGCTCAGTATGTGGAGAGATTGGTTAAGGAGAAGTTTGGGATTGAGAGTTGTTTGATTAATTATGTTGGAGCTACCATTGGGGCGCATTCTGGGCCTGGGACGGTGGCGCTGTTTTTCCTTGGGGACGTTAGGTAGGGATGGGGACGCGAAATGCTTACACCCTGCTGGGACGCCTGCCCTGATTTTTGATCCGCTTTGTGAATGAGAAAGTCTAAGAAAAATCCGGTCAGCTATCGCTGCACCAACCACATTCGACCCGTTTGCCGATGCAAACGCGTCTCAGGTGGTTTTAAAATTGGATCTGGGAGATCCAATTTTAGCAGCGATAGCTGGCCGGATTTTTCTAAGTCTTTCTAGCATTCACGCCGCCGAGGATCAAAAATCAGGGCAGGCGTCCCAGCCGCGTGAAGGCATTTCGCTGGTTGTGGCGGTTTTGAAGATGCCATTGCTGCGCTCGGCATTGGAAGGTGCCATCGCTGCGCTCGGCATTGAAGGGGCCATTGCTGCGCTCGGCATTGAAGGGGCCATTGCTGCGCTCGGCATTGAAGGGGCCATTGCTGCGCTCGGCATTGAGGGTGCCATCGCTACGCTCGGCGGGGGGGGCGGGCGTAGGCGTTGCCTTGCCCAAGAAGAAAGGCAGGTCGCTTAGGGAGAAGAAACTGTAAATAGTGAGCCTATATAAAGGCTGTCGCTATATGTAGGCGGGGCGTATAGGAGAAAAATGAGTTGTGATGCCCTGTATTGGCAGATGGGATGTCGAAATACACATGAATGGGGCAGGGGGAGAAAAATTTGTACGCTGTGGCCCGCTATGCTGGATAAACGGGGCAGGGGAGTTTTAAAAAATGTCTATGCCCTTTTAGATGATGAAAAGCATGTAGAAATGGAGCAAAATGTAGTTTGCGGGGCAGGAGGGGGAAGAAAAAATGCCTATGCCCTAGGCGGGGGGAAGAAAGAATGGCTATGCTCTAGGAGGGAAAATAATAGATGGAAGCGGTAGAAATACTTGTCCGATATCAGCTGTGACTGATAATGGACATTTTTTGTCTGAATGATTATATTCTAAGGTCGTGTGATGGCTTGAAGTTTTAAATTTCGGTGCAAGACTAAATTCCACATTTTTTTGCTTTTTAGCGAAGGGCCACGGAGGTAAATAAAATGACTTAGGGATATATTTGTGATAAAATGGCATCAGATGGAAAGTGAAAAATTTGGGCGTGGAGGAATTGGAAATGGAATTTAAAAATCCTATGTTGGTTGTGGAAGATATTGACAAAGCGGTGGAGTTTTATAAAAAGGTTCTGGGGCTTCATGTGATTATGGATTTTGGGACCAATAAGACTTTGACGGGTGGAGTGGTTTTGCAGACGGTTGAGACATACAGGGATTTTATCGGGACGGATGAAATTTCTTTTGGGAATAATGATTTTGAGATTTATTTTGAGGAAGATGATTTTGACAACTTTGCCAAAAAACTGGAGAAGTGTGATGTTCAATATGTGCATTCGATCAAGGAACATGCATGGGGGCAGCGTGTTGTGCGGTTTTATGATCCGGATTGGCATATCATTGAGGTTGGAGAAAACATAAAAGTGGTCTGCAGACGCTTTTTGGATAGTGGCATGACCCCGGAACAGGTCGCGGAACGCATGGATGTACCGATGAAATTTGTGAGCGGGTGTATGCGTTGATTGGATAATTTGGATTGTGTGGGGAAAGCGCATGAATAGGATAACGAATAAAACTAATATTTACGGAGGTATGAAATTGAAAAATATAAATAGAGTAGAAATTGATGAAAAGTGGGCGGACTCCACGATTATTGAGGCTGGTGATTATGTGTTTGTCGGTTATTGTATGGAGAATGAGGGGCAGCCCATTGAAGAGCAGATACATGGCGCATTTAATGTTTTGGAAGAGCGATTACAGAAGGTTGGATTAGCGTTGGATGCTGTTGTGAAAATGGATTGCTTATTTAAAGATATTGCAGATTTGAATGCGTTGCCCAATGTTATCAAAGAAAGATTCCATGGAAAGTATCCAACAAGGAAAGCATATGAAACAAAGTTTATTCGGGAGGGCATTGCTTTCCAAATTGACGCAGTAGCGTATAAAGGGGATAGATGACGCTATGCAAACCAGAGGTTCCGAATTGCAAAAACTTAAACCGTTTCTAATACCTACCTTATGCCTGGTATTGCTGGATCAGATGATCAAAATCATTATTTCATCTGCATTTATGCAATATGATTTTAACATATTAGGGGATTTGGCGAGGTTTAGGCCTATTTTAAATGTTCATTTATCATGGGTTGGAAATTACATAAATATTTTATCCAATCCGATTGTTTTGGTTTTATTAAATTTGCTGGTGCTATTTATTTTTGTATCAGGGTATCTGCTATACAAAACCAAAAGAAAAACCACCAGCTTTTCGGTGAAAATAATAATGGCTTGCGGAATCGCAGGATGCTGTTGTAGTCTGCTGGATAAGTTGTTTTGGGGAGGTAGTCTGGATTTCATACAGATACCTGGATTCTTTACGTTTGATTTAAAAGACTGTTATCTTTCGGCGGCGGAAGTTTTGTTTGTTGTAATTGGGATCATGCATAGTAAAGAGATATCGGTTAAAGAATATTTCCGTTTCTGCTATAAGAGATTTCGAGTGTAGTCATATTGGTATTAGAAACTGTTTGATTCAAATTACGTAAGAAATGACAAGTTGAAAAGGAAGATAAGGGATTAAGTACGGTTTCCAGTGCGGAAAGTTGAGATGAGACCGTAAGATAAGCGATAAAGTACGGTTTCCAGTGCGGAAAGTTGAGATGAGACCGTAAGGTAAGCGATAAAGTACGGTTCCCAGTGTGGAATGTTGTGATGAGACCGTAAAATAAGCGGTAAAGTACGGTTTCCAGTGCGGAAAGTTGAGATGAGACCGTAAGATAAGGGATAAAGTACGGTTCCCAGTGCGGAAAGTTGAGATGAGACCGTAAGATAAGCGATAAAGTACGGTTTCAAATGCTTAAAGTTGTGATGAGACCGTAAGATAAGGGATAAAGTACGGTTTCCAGTGCGGAAAGTTGTGATGAGACCGTAAGATAAGCGATAAAGTACGGTTTCAAATGCTTAAAGTTGTGATGAGACCGTAAGATAAGGGATAAAGTACGGTTCCCAGTGCGGAAAGTTGTGATGAGACCGTAAAATGAGTGGCAGAGTATGGGAAGTATTTGTTTTATGGTAGAAAGTGCTTAATAAATACTGGATAAAACGAAAAAATGAATCTGCAAAGGAGAAAACTATATGTTTGATATAACAAAATTTGAATGGACAAGAGAACCGGAAAGTTTTTTTGCTGCTGACAACAGAATCGAAGTTATCACAAAGCCGTACACGGATTTGTGGCAGAGGACGTATTATCACTTTAGAAATGATAATGCGCCGGTGCTGCAAATGAAAACAAAAAACAAATATTTTTCATGGATTGTCAAAACAGAATTTGAAAGCAAAAATCGGTTTGACCAGTGTGGGATCGTTATGTATCTTGACAGTGATAACTGGCTAAAAGGTTCGATTGAATATGAGAACGAGGAGTTCCAGCATCTTGGAAGCGTTGTGACGAATCATGGATATTCTGATTGGGCGACCACGGAGATTGATGCATCCGTGAAGGCCATGTGGTATCGTCTGAGTCGAAGAGAAGATGACTTTTGCATTGAATGTTCGAAAGACGGTATTCACTTTTCGCAGATGAGAGTATGTCACATGTGGGATGCGGTTGGTGAAATACAGTTTGGCATCTATGCATGCAGCCCGGAGAATTCCTCTTTTAAGGCGACATTTTCCAACATGGATATAACGGAATGCAAGTGGCTGGCACACGATGGACAAAAACCTGATGAAAACTAAAATCATATGCAATGAGAAAAGGAGTGCAGACATATGCAGCATGAATGTAAAATTACAGTATTAGAAACAAAAGTATTCCCAGAGTATCAGGAAAAATATCTGGCGGATCCGAAATCAGGGCCATGTCCCTGCTTTAAGGTTGGGGATACATTTGTATTAAAAAGAACCAGCGAGCGCGACGATTTTTATCATTTGATGGATGGAAAATTTTGTGGAGAAGCATGGGATGCGATCAGCAGATATGTATACACTGCGCTGCAGGGCGGCTCTATCATGCACAAATGGACCAATGACGAGAGAATGATGATCGCCTGCTGTAATGATGGCACAAGACCTGTGATTTTCAAGATTGAAAGAATCGATATTCCCGAAACAGACGAAGAGAAGCGGTGGCTTGCCAAACAGAATTTCAGGAATGATGCAAAGGACGCTTACACAGGATGATGGAAACCTGCTAAAAGACTTATAAAAAGCCAAAGAGCATAAAGGGGAAAATATGAAATATTTAGTATATGGAGCGGGAACCATTGGTACGGTGTATGCTTATTTGCTGTCACGCGTGCATGAAGTTGATATCCTCGTCAAACAGGAGCAAGTTGAAAGAATCTCAGGCGGGGTGGATCTTACACTTAAGGATTTAAAGAAAAAATCAGATATACACGAGAAAAAAGTTTTTTGTCCGAACTGCGTGACAAAAATTGAAAAGCAATATGATGGGATTCTGGTTGCAGTTAACCGGTACCAGCTGCGAGATGTCCTTCCTGTTTTGGCCATAAAGCAACAAAATACCGGATATTTTGCATTTATGCAAAACAACTGGGATATCCGATCAGAGATAGAGCAATACATTGCCAGTGACAAATACATGATCGCATTTCCATCCAGTGTCGGAGGCGGACGTGATGATAAGGGGATAGAGGCGATTTTGTTTGATGAACCAACTCGTTTAGGCGGTCCATGTTCATTTGGAATACATGATCTTCAACAAGCCTTGGCACAGGCCAAAATGAACGCATACGTTGATGAAAACATTTTTGATTGGTTAAAGGTTCATTATCTGCAGCAATCGATTACTGCAGGTGCAGTTTTGGAAAATGGAAGTTTTGAAGCATTTGCACATAGCTATGGTGCAGTGAAAAAGATGGTGAAAGCCTTTCGCGAAGGTATAGAAGTGTGCAGGCGGCAGGGGGTCAATACAAAAAAGACTTTTCCGGCGAACCTGTTCAAACTTCCGACTATTATCGTTGCACATACGATGCAGAAAATGTTCCTTGAACAAAATACCATGGAAATGGTTAATAACCACATGAAAAAGGGACTGACAGAATGGATTACAGGTTATAGGGAAGTGTTGGCGGATGGACTGAAAAACGGTTTATCCATGACAGTTTGGAAATCATATGATACAGCTATTGAAGAATATTTGAAATTAAAATAGACAATTCCTGGTTTCTGAAATTCGAGGGTTTTATCGCAGTGATTTAATCAAAGTTCTGATTCCTGTTTGAAAGGAAAAACTGATAAAGACGCGGAAAAGCGCGAATTTTGCGAATGGGCTTGATATTATGTTTGATAGTGAATATAATAGGGAAATATGATGAAGGAGGAAGGAGAATAGTATGGATGACATGTTCCTATCTGATTTGACATCTGTTGATGGCTCTAAGCAAGACATACTGCTTGACCTCTTAAAGCAAACCTATACCAGAATTGCGCTTGTTAATATAAAGGACGAAACGCTCACGAACATCTATGATACTACTGGAGAACTGAAAGAAGGGGAAAAACTGACCTATGCGCAGGCTCTGGAGGACTTTTTGTTCAAGAACATCATGGCGGAGGATAGGGATTCTGCGCAGGCGGCACTTTCTTTAGATTCACTGCGAGAATTTTATCACAGTAATGCAGGTAACAGACATCTGGAGTATCGTTCTCTTGCCAGAGAATTTGTCTATGAGTGGCGGGAAATGATTTTGACCACTACGGACACAAAACAGCCAAACACAATCTACATATTGCTGAAAAATATTAACGAGCAAAAACTCATGAGCGGAATTGTTGACCGCTTTATCTATCATGACTGCGATTATTTTATTTACCTTGATGTAAAAAAGGACAGTTACACCATGTTTAGCCACAGTGACAGCGGGACCCCATTGCCCCCGGTGATCTGCGATTCCTACTCTACGGAGATTGTAAAGTACGCCGATGAATTTGTCGTTCCTGAGGATCGAGATTACACCATACAGCAGATGGGTTTGGAACAAGTCGTGCAGCAGCTGGATGCCCATGGAGAACATCTTTTTTATGTGGGCATCGACGACCCCATTCGCGGCTATACACGCAAGTGCTTAAAGTATGTATACTATGACAAGGAAAATCAAATGGTGCTGCTCATACGCACCGATGTTACAGATATTTATCTCAAAGAGCAGGAAAAGCAAAAGGTTATCTCCAATGCCCTCAGAATTGCCGAAGAGGCGAATCGTTCTAAGTCTCAATTTTTTGCGCAGATGAGTCATGAGCTTCGTACGCCTATGAATGCCATCATTGGACTCAATGAGATCATGAAAACGAATTTGGAGGATAAGGCATTTCTTTCAGACTGTATTGCAAAATCCCAGTCAGCCTCCGAGTATCTTTTGTCCCTGCTTAACGACATGTTAGATTTGTCCAGCGTGGAATCTGGCAAGCTGAACCTTGTGAATCAACGCTTTTCTCTTTCTCAATTACTGAAGGATATCAATACTATGATCTTGCCTACTGCTGAGAAAAAACATGTCAAGTACAGCTTTGAAAGGCTGGGAAATCTTATGGCCGATTATGAGGGGGACAAAATCAGGGTCCAGCAGATTTTAGTAAACCTGTTGAATAATGCGATTAAATTCACTCCGGAGTCGGGAAGCGTTGCGTTTACAGCAATCATTTCGCCAGAAACGGATCGAGATCTACTGAGGTTTATCGTAAGAGACAGTGGCGTTGGTATTTCACCGGATTTTATGCCTCGCCTTTTTGATGCTTTTTCACAAGAACATAGTGCTGCGGCCGCACCCTATGCTGGCAGTGGGTTAGGGCTTAGCATCTCACATGAACTGGTCACTATGATGGGTGGGACCATTGCGGTGGAAAGCGAACCTGGCAGGGGCAGTACCTTTACCGTCAGTCTCTCTTTGCGGCGTTATGATGATCGTCCGGTAAAAGAGGTATCCACTTCTCATCCCCCTGAACAGTTGTCGGGATGCAGAGTGCTTTTGGTAGAAGATCACCCGATGAATGCAATGATTGCCCGCAAGCTGCTTGAACAAAAAGGGATGCTCGTGGAGTGTGCCCAAAACGGAAAAGAAGGGGTGGACATCTTTGGAAACTCAGACTTAGGATATTTTGACGCTATTTTGATGGATATTCGTATGCCGGTCATGGATGGTCTGACGGCGACCAGGGAAATCAGGGGATTAAACCATGCCCAGGCGGAAACTATTCCCATCATCGCCATGACTGCAAATGCATTCGCTGAGGATTTGGAAAAATCAAAGGCAGCAGGTATGCAGGCTCATCTTGCGAAACCAATCCGTCCCGAAACGCTGTTTGATACTTTGGCAGCCAATATTTTTAACAATTCAATGAAGTAAATTCTCTTAGGAGCTGTTGCATTTTCATATGGACGCAATGGCTCTTGATTTATCTATGTACTTAAATTTATTTTTAATAAAATGTAACTGTTCAGTACCCCATTAGTCAAAAGTGATTTCTGGGGTACCTGCTATTGCATTTTGAATTGCTTTGTAAGCATTAATTCCATGCTTTTTTGCAGTTCCTACGTAGGACATAATTGTT
>JAQUWF010000056.1 GCA_028692975.1 Lachnospiraceae bacterium | reverse complement strand
CTGAAAATCGTGTTTGACGTTGGCCATGGAAATTACCTGGGCAAAGATCCATATACGGAAGTGATGCACGCAGGAAAAGAATTGAAGCACCTTCATATACATGACAACCACGGCATTGGACCGGAAGGTCCTAAGGATGAACATCTGCCGGTGGGAGAAGGGAATATTGACTATGACGGATTTGCGAAGGGTCTGTTGGAAGTGGGCTATGAAGGCCTGTATATGATGGAATTGCATTATTGCACAGAAGAAAATCTCGAGCAGTGTCGGCAGCGGATGCTGGAGAGTATTGAAAAAGCAGGGAGGTAAAGAAATGAATATAGTGGCAGATATGCATTGTCATACCATAGCTTCTGTTCATGCTTACAGTACGCTTCGCGATAATCTGAATGCAGCAAAGAAAAAAGGAATACAGACGTTGGCCATTACAGATCATGGCATTGGTTGTGCAGATAGTCCTTCTCTGAATTATTTTGATAATTTATTATCGCTTCCTCGCGAGGTGGAAGGAGTGCGGTTAATACGCGGTGTGGAGGCAAACATTATGGATTTCCATGGAAAGCTGGATATGCCAGAGGAATTGCTGAAACGCATGGATTTTGTTATTGCCTCCTTTCATACGGCGTGTACAGATTCCGGAACGGTGGAGGAGCATACGAGGGCATATAAAAAAATAGCAGAAAATCCGCTGGTACATATGATTGGACATTCTGGTTCGGCAGAGTTTGTATATGATTATGAATACATTATTCCGCTTTTTAAGAAGTATAAAAAAATTGTGGAAATCAATGCACATACTTTTATTTGCAGAGAAAAATCGGTGGAGAATTGTATGAGGATTGCACGTCTATGCAAGGAGTATGAGGTTCCGGTCATGGTGAATTCGGATGCCCATTCCGAGTTTGAAGTCGGGGCATGTGATAAAGCTTTTGAGATGTTACATTGCATTGACTTTCCAAAAGAGTTGATAGTAAACGTCAGTCAGAGCCGTATGGAAAAGTACTTAAGTGATATAGGACCTTTATAAATAAAACGAAGCAGGGCAAGGGGATACGGAAACAGTCTGTATCCTCTTTTCGGTATAGGAGGCTGTTTATGTGGTATGAAACAGTAATCAAACTTTTGCTGGCCATTGGCCTTAGTGGAATTATTGGTTTTGAAAGAGAAAATATGAATCGCCCGGCAGGACTGAGAACCCACGTATTGGTATGTGTGGGAGCAGCGATCGTGCAGATCACTTCGCTGCAATTCTATGCGCAGGTTATAGGAGCTTATTCGGCGGATGCATTTCGTCTGGGCGCTCAGGTAATCAGCGGAATTGGATTTCTGGGAGCGGGGACTATCATAAAAGAAGGTAGCAGCATCAAGGGCTTGACTACTGCGGCAAGTCTGTGGGCGGTGGCATGTATCGGATTGACCGTTGGAACGGGATTGTATAAGGAAGCTGTTTTTGCTACTTTGGCAGTGTTCCTTACACTAAAAGGATTACGCTTTGCTGAGCGGCTGACCTTGAAGCATAAAAGGGCAATCACGCTGCAACTGGAAATGTACAACAGCAGCGAAAAGGTCATGGAGGTCTTGCAGATCATGGCAAATAATGCCATGAATATACAGCATATGACAATCAATAATACAGGAATAAATATTGCGATGGTGGAATTGACATTGACTTATGAAAAGGAAATTGATTTAATCGGTGTGCTCAAAGAGGTGTCCTTGATTACAGGAGTTAAGAATGCTGAGTTTGAGAAATAGAGCGACAAACAGACAGGAGAACAGAAACAAGATCAGGTACAGTTTATTTACCAGAATCTGCATCTGCGCCTGCGGGATTTATTAAAGCAAATTATGGGAATTGGATAAAAAAGCTTACTCGGTAAATAGTTTTTGCAATAAAAAAGTCATTCCCCGGTAGTTGAGGGAATGACTTTTGCCGTTATAGATTATATGAAATCTTAGTAATTTGTTGTTCTTCTTTCAAAGTAAGCCTTTGGATGTGCACATACCGGACATACTTCAGGAGCTTCCTCTTCCATATGAACATAACCACAGTTGCGGCATTTCCAGCCTAAAGGAGCATCACCTTTGAAGGTTGTGCCTGCTTTGAAGTTCTCTAAAACCTTCAGATAGCGTTCTTCATGTCTTGCTTCAACGCCTGCAACGCCTGCGAATTTCTCTGCTAACTCGTCGAAGCCTTCTTCTTTGGCTTCTCTTGCCATGCGCGCGTACATATCTGTGTGCTCGAAATTCTCACCTGCGGCTGCGTCTTCCAGGTTAGCGTCTACACTGCCGATGCCGTGGAATTCTTTGAACCACATTTTAGCGTGCTCTTTTTCCTGATCAGCAGTCTCTAAAAAGATAGCAGCGATCTGTTCGTAGCCGGCTTTCTTTGCTGCAGATGCATAGTAAGTGTATTTGTTTCTTGCCTGAGACTCACCTGCGAATGCGTCCATAAGGTTCTGTTCCGTTTTTGTTCCTGCATACTTTGACATAGATTTATATCCTCCTTTAGTTTGGAAAATTAGTTTGCCATTCCATGGAATGGTCGTTATTTTATATTATACGATGCCTGAAAATATAAGACAAGGCATCAAAGTGTTATTTGTAAGAACAGGTGCTGGATTAAAAATCCAACACCCATTCAGCATAATTTCTTTATGGAAGTAACAAATCGGTTCGATTTAGCCGAAGTATCTCTTTAACAGACCTTCGAATGCTTTGCCGTGACGAGCTTCGTCTTTTGCCATTTCATGAACGGTGTCATGGATAGCGTCAAGATCAGCTGCTTTTGCGCGTTTAGCAAGGTCGAATTTACCAGCGGTAGCGCCGTTTTCAGCGTCAACACGCATCTCAAGGTTTTTCTTGGTGCTGTCTGTAACAACTTCGCCTAATAATTCTGCGAATTTAGCTGCATGTTCAGCCTCTTCGTAAGCTGCCTTTTCCCAGTAAAGACCGATTTCAGGATATCCTTCTCTGTGAGCTACACGAGACATAGCAAGGTACATACCAACTTCTGAACACTCGCCTTCAAAGTTTGCTCTGAGATCAGCGATGATGTCTTCGCTAACGCCCTTTGCGATACCAACTACATGCTCAGCTGCCCAGGTCTTTTCACCTTCCTGTTTGCTGAATTTCTCAGCTGGTGCTTTACAGATAGGACATGCTGCAGGAGCCTCCTCGCCTTCATAAACATAACCACATACATTACATACAAATTTTGCCATTGTTTTAATCTCCTTTTTTATATTATTTCTTGTTTGTTATTAATAATAGTAATTGTTACTGATATTAATTTACCATACTGTTGCCTACTTGTCAATACTTATTTTACAAAATATTTTGAAGTTTTTCGTGCATTTCTTGTTAAGATGTTGTTAAGATAATTCCATGCTGCGTTAAGGTACAGCTCTTGAGACTGATTGGGTAATAAATGCTTCTGAACATTGACTTTACCCAAAAACTTGCTGAATCCGTCTCTCAAAATCCGTGTTGGGTAACAGGGAGTAGAATGTCTATCTGTTACCCACAATATCTATAATACGAAGATATATTGGGTAAGACTGTGAATTCCCAGCCCCTATTACCCAATGGAGGTAAATGCTTCGGGAAATGATGCAGTATTTGGGTAAGAAAATTATAATTCATTGCCATATACCCAATGCAGGTCGCTTTCCCGGAAAATGAAACTGATTTTAACTTCATTACCAGTCTGAAAGGATATTCAGACAAATCAAAACTGAAAATCAGGTAACTGTTCAGTAGGTCTGCGCATTTACTGCGCTGACCGTAAGAAAATGATTCAGGAGTGTCGAAATTCCATCTGCGAAGCAGATTTGGAATGAATTTCGGCATGTAACTGGTCAGGTACTGAACAGTTACAAAATCAGGATTTGTTTGTACAATCGCCGCAGGTCCCGTAAAATAGTGTGGAGTGGCCCTCGATGTGTCCGTCAAAATTCTTGCCGGCTACTTTCTGAATATAATCGATGCTGTCCATATCCAGATCAATGAGTTTGCCGCAGGATTTACAAATAAAATGATTGTGCGGCATGACGTTGCCATCGAAATGATCAGCGCCGTCGCCGGTGGTTACTTTTTGTATTTCTCCCAGACTTGCCAGAAGTCCCAGATTGCGATATACCGTTCCAAGACTTATGTTCGGATAAACCTTGCGGATATTTTCGTAAACGACATCGGCAGTAGGGTGGTCATAGCGTGTGGCCAGGAATTCTTTGATAGATTCCCGCTGTCTGCTGTATTTCAGTGCTGCCATAGCATCCTCCTTTCGATAATAGTAATTGTTACTAATATCAGTATACGACGATTACCTTGCCATGTCAAGAGAAAAATATTATAATGTTCGTAACTGTTCAGGAGTGCAGGAGAGCAAGGGTAAAGTTCGTGCAAGTTTACTTGCTAAGAGCTTTATCATTGATCTCCTATAGGCCGGGACGGCCGAAAACCTCAGACAGGAGCTGCTCGCAGCGGATAGTTCGCATAGCGAACGTGTCTGTGGCTTGCACTCCTGAACCCCTGCGGCAGACACGCCTTTACTATGCGGTCTCTGAGCCCCTGCGGTGAATGCACCTGTACTATGTGCACTAGAGCCCCCTGCGGCAAACGCACCTGCACTATGCGGTCCTTGAACTTTTACGGCGAACACACTTTTACTTTACAACCTTGAACATTAACACATGCCAATTTATCAATAGGAGGAGAATACTTGTGACATCCATATTTATCTGGTGGGCGGTCATCACCCTGATCGGTATAGGCTTCATGCCGCTGACCAACATATTATTTGGCAAATTTGAAGACAGAGGCTGGCTCTTTTCGAAAGTGATCGGTCTTTTTATCAGCGGTTACCTGATGTTCCTGCTGTCCAGCGTTCACGCTATGCGCTTTACGGCCACATCCTGCATTATTCTGGTGTGCCTGTGCGTGGCGGTCAATGTGGCGATTCTGGTATTCTGGAAAAAGGGTTCCGATAATCCATTTCAGAACATGAACTACAAACTGATTATAATAGAAGAAATCCTGTTTCTGCTCCTGTTTCTCATGTGGTGTTATCTGGTAGGATTCAAGCCGGGGGCCTATGGGACAGAAAAATTCATGGATTACGGCTTTATGACTTCCATGATGCGCAGCGACTACATGGCACCAAAGGACATGTGGTATGCCGGGTCCAATATGAATTATTACTACGGTGGACAATATTATGCCACATTTCTGACCAAATTATCCGGGGTTACGGTGGGAGAGGGCTACAACCTTATGCGCACCATGATTTCCGCGTTCAGCTTTATGCTTCCTTTTTCTATAGTTTACCAGCTGCTTGAGAGTCTGCAGCAGAATTACAAAGAGAAGGTGCGCAAATGGATATCAGGAGTCGGCGGTGTGATCTCAGGCCTTGCCGTGTCCATGTGTGGAAATGTACATTATATTATTTTTGGAATTATATACCCCATATTGGAAAAAATTACAGGGAAGGACCTGCAGGATGATTTCTGGTTCCCGGATTCCACCCGCTACATCGGGTACAATCCAGAGGTGGGCGACAAGACCATACACGAATTCCCGTCCTATTCCTCTATATTAGGGGATTTGCACGCGCATTTCGTCAATATTCTTTTTATCATGATCGTGTTGGGGATCATGTTATCCTGGGCACTGAAACAGGAGACGAAATGGAAAGCGCTTCCCCGCCGCATCAGCAGGGAAAGCAGGAGAGACCGTGACTGGAGAGCGTGGCTCAGGGAAGGCCTTCTCATTCCAGAGGTGTGGATGCTTGGATTTCTCACGGGAATGTTCCGGTTCACCAATTTCTGGGATTTCCCTATTTATTTCGTGGTGGGCGGTTCCGTGGTTTTCTTTGTGAATCTGAAATTATACCGGGGGAATGGCTGGAAATTCTGGTTTATCACCGTACTTCAGGCCGTGGAAGTGCTGATTATCGGCTATATTGCAGCACTGCCCTTTACCCTGACCTTTGAAAAGATATCTTCTCAGGTGCTTTTGACCCATAGCCATACGGCTTTTTATCAACTGCTGGTGCTCTGGGGACTGCCTACGGTGACTGTGCTTGGGTTTATTGCTATGCTGATCTTGAATTACCGACGCAAGAGGAAGAATGTGGAAATGGAGCAGCGGCCTGGGGCAAAAAATGCCGATGAAACCGCAATCACCAATGGAAAAATCATAAGACATCATTCGGGACGCAGAAGACACAAAGAATGGGCGGTTGTCCGATTCCTGCGCTCCCTGGGGACGGCGGATCTGTTCATGTTGATCCTTGGCGTCTGCGCCATGGGCCTGATCCTCATGCCGGAAGTTATCTATGTGAAAGATATTTACAGTGATTACCGTGCCAATACCATGTTCAAACTGACTTACCAGGGCTATATGCTTTTTGGTATCTCCATGGCGTATATCTTTATCCGCACCCTGTTATTGGGGAAAAAGCCAGCGAAAATCCTTTCATGCTGTGGATTATTCATCCTGGCACTGACGCTGGGGTATTTCTTCAAGGCTGTGGATGGACAGTTCGGTAATGTATTAGATACCAGCCGCTATAAGGGCATCGATGCATCCGTCTTTGTGGAGGATTCCTTCAACAGCGATCTGGATGCCATCACCTGGCTCAACGAGAATGTGGAGGGACAGCCTACTATATTAGAAGCCAACGGTGACAGCTACAGCGCCAACTGCCGCGTATCCGTAGCGACAGGACTTCCCACGGTGCTGGGCTGGTACGTTCATGAATGGCTGTGGAGGAACAACACAGACGCGGAAAATGTGCGGGTAGCGGACATTGAGACGATCTATACGTCCACCGATGCCGCAGCGGTTCAGGCGTTGCTGGATAAATATGACATTTCCTATGTCTATATTGGCACACAGGAACGCGAAAAATTCCCGGCTCTGAACGATACGCTTCTGCAAAGCCTGGGAACGGTCGCTTATTCCAACGGAATCGACACATACATTATGCAAATGCCTTGAAAATAAAGGGAAATGTGTGTATACTATAACTTTTAGGAGGGAATAGAAAATGGACAGAGAAAAATATTATATTACTACGGCGATCGCCTATACTTCCGGCAAGCCGCATATTGGAAATACTTACGAAATCGTGCTGGCTGACAGCATCGCCCGCTATAAGAGACAGCAGGGCTATGATGTGTTCTTCCAGACAGGAACCGACGAGCATGGTCAGAAAATAGAGATGAAAGCAGAAGAAAAGGGCGTTACCCCAAAGGAATTTGTGGATGAGGTTTCCACAGAGATCAAGACGATCTGGGATCTCATGAACTGCTCTTATGACAAATTTATCCGTACTACCGACGCGGATCATGAGCGTCAGGTACAGAAGATTTTCAAGAAATTATACGATCAGGGAGATATTTACAAGGGACATTACGAGGGTATGTACTGTACGCCGTGTGAATCCTTCTTCACCGAGTCTCAGCTGGTGGACGGCAAATGTCCCGACTGCGGACGGGATGTGACTCCGGCAAAGGAGGAGGCTTACTTCTTCAAGATGAGCAAATATGCGGACAGACTCATTGATTATATCAATGAACATCCGGAGTTTATCCAGCCGGAATCCCGCAAAAACGAGATGATGAACAACTTCCTGCTTCCGGGACTGCAGGATCTGTGTGTATCCAGAACCTCTTTCAAATGGGGTATTCAGGTGGATTTCGACCCGAAGCATGTGGTTTATGTATGGCTGGATGCGCTGACCAACTACATTACCGGTATCGGTTATGACTGTGACGGCGCAAGTACAGAGCAGTTTGTGAAGAACTGGCCAGCAGACCTGCACCTGATCGGAAAGGACATTATCCGTTTCCATACCATTTACTGGCCGATTTTTTTGATGGCACTGGATCTTCCTCTGCCGAAGCAGGTATTTGGACATCCGTGGCTGCTTCAGGGCGACGGCAAGATGAGCAAGTCCAAGGGTAATGTACTCTATGCGGATGAGCTGGTTGATTTCTTCGGCGTGGATGCAGTGCGTTACTTCGTATTACATGAGATGCCGTTTGAAAACGATGGCGTGATCACCTGGGAGCTTATGGTGGAGCGTCTGAATTCCGAACTGGCTAATACACTGGGCAATCTGGTAAACCGCACGATCTCCATGTCAAACAAATATTTTGACGGTGTGGTCAAGAATACCAGCGTATATGAACCAGTGGATGAAGATATGAAAGAATTTGTCATCGGGGCAGCCGATAAGGTGGCAAAGAAAATGGCAGATCTGCGCGTGGCAGACGCTATGACAGAGGTTTTTGCTGTATTCAAACGCTGCAACAAATATATCGATGAGACTATGCCATGGGCATTGGCAAAGGATGAGGCGAAGCAGGACCGTCTGGCTACCGTTCTGTACAATCTGGTGGAGGGTATCTGTATCGGTACCACACTGCTGGAATCCTTTATGCCGGAGACGACACAGCGTATCTTTGCTCAGTTAAACGGCGGCACACGCTCCCTGGATGATATTGGAACCTGGGGCCTGTACCCGTCCGGGACAAAAGTGACTGACAAACCGGAGATCCTTTTTGCAAGACTTGATCTGAAAGAGGTTATGGCGAAGGTGGAAGAATTGCATCCGCCTGTAGTGGAAGAGCCGGAAGCAAACGAGGAAGTATCGGTTATGGATATGGAAGCAAAACCGGAGATTACCTTTGATGATTTTATGAAAATGCAGTTCCAGGTGGGCGAGATCATCGCCTGCGAGGCAGTGCCGAAGTCAAAGAAACTGCTGTGTTCCCAGGTGCGTGTGGGCAGCCAGGTAAAACAGATCGTTTCCGGTATCAAAGCAACCTACTCACCGGAAGAGATGGTGGGCAAAAAGGTTATGGTTCTGGTGAATCTGAAACCGGCGAAGCTGGCGGGCGTGCTCTCTGAGGGAATGCTGCTCTGCGCAGAAGACCAGGATGGCAAATTAAGTCTGGTGGCACCGGAGAAGGATATGCCGGCAGGCGCTGAGATTTGCTAATGGAAGCAGTAAAGATATTTGAGACCCATGCACATTATGACGATGAAGCCTTCGACATAGACCGCAAGGACCTGTTGGAGCAGATGCATGGGGACAACATAGAGACAATCATCAATGTGTGTGCCAGCGTGAAGAGCCTTACGGCTATTCCTGAACTTATCGATAAGTATCGATTCGTATACGGAGCCATCGGCATCCACCCGGATGAGGTGGGAGATATCACGCCGGAAGTCTGGGTGCGCATGCAGGAATTGTGTGATCTGGAAAAGGTGGTTGCGGTAGGTGAGATCGGCCTTGATTATTATTGGGACAAGGAGAATCACAAGAAGCAGATCGACTGGTTTGAAAAGCAGATGGATCTGGCGAGAAACAAAAAACTTCCCATTCTGGTGCACAGCCGGGACGCGGCAGCGGATACCCTGGAGGTTATGAAGCATAACCATGCGGGAGATATTGGCGGTATCGTCCATTGCTTTTCCTACGGCGTGGAGATGGCGAGAGAATACCTGAACATGGGCCTGTGCCTTGGCATAGGCGGCGTGGTCACTTTCAAGAATGCGAAAAAAGTCAAGGAAGTGGTAGCGTATATGCCGCTGGATCAGCTGGTGCTGGAGACAGACAGCCCTTACCTGGCACCGGTACCCCACAGAGGAGAGCGCAACTGCTCCGCCTATATACCGCTGGTGGCGGAAGAAATCGCCCGCATCAAGGGCGTCACACCGGAAGAGGTCGTCGCTGTGACCAACCAAAATGCAAAAAGGATATTTCATTTATAAATCACATGCCGGAGAACGTTTTGCTGCGTTTCCCGGCATGTTTTATTCTTGTAAAAACCGAGACGGATGCTCACTTTTTTGGTATAATGTAACTGTTCATGACTTATAGCAATATATTTTTGACAGACGAGAGGAGATAGTAAAATGTGGTTTGAAGACGCAGTATTTTATCATATGTATCCCATTGGAATGACAGGTGTTCACCGTGTCAATGACGTGACGGAGGTGGAGCATCATTTCGATGATCTGAAGAAATGGCTTCCCCATATCAGATCCATTAACGCCAATGCAATTTATATCGGGCCATTGTTTGAATCCAATGCCCATGGATATGACACGAGAGATTACAAGATCGTGGACCGCCGACTGGGTGACAATGAGGACTTTAAGGAGTTTGTAGAAGAAGCACACGAATTGGGTATCAAGGTAGTCGTGGACGGAGTGTTCAATCATACCGGCCGGGACTTCTGGGCATTTAACGATATTAAAGAAAAGAGAGAAAACTCCCCCTACTGCAGCTGGTACAGGGGACTGAACTTCGGGGGCAATACTGCCTACAACGATGGCTTTTATTATGACGCATGGCATAACTGCTTTGACCTGGCCAATCTGAATCTGGAGAATGAAGAGGTGCGCCGTTACCTTATCGAGGATGTGATCAATTTCTGGATTGATGAATTTGATATCGATGGAATTCGATTGGACTGTGCTGACTGCCTGCCCGGGTATTTCCAGGAGGAGATGCGCCGTTTCGTGGACACGAAGAAGCCGGAATTCTGGCTTATGGGCGAGGTCATCCATGGGGACTATAATGTCTATGTGCAGCCGAACCGTCTGGACAGCGTGACCAACTACGAACTGCACAAAGCATTGTATTCCGGACATAACGATCACAATTACTTTGAGATCGCTCACAGCTGCCGCAGAGAGTTCGAGGAGAACGGCGGCATGTACCGGGATAAATACCTGTATTCTTTCGTGGACAATCATGACGTGGACCGCCTGGCCAGCAAATTACAGAATAAAGAGCATCTGCATCCGATATATTCACTGCTGTATACATTACCTGGTATTCCATCTGTTTACTACGGATCTGAGTGGGGCATTGAGGGCCGCAAGGAAGGTGCAAGCGATGACGGCATGAGACCGGAGGTGCATATCGAGGAAGCCCTTAAGGATAATCCGAAGCTTATGGAGTTTATCACAGACCTGGGTGCTATGCGTAAAAAATACAGTCCGCTGCGCCATGGAAAATACCGTGAACTGCTGCTGACCAACCGCCAGTATGCATTTGCCCGTATAGAGGATGATGCCTGCGTGATCACAGCGGTAAATAATGACGAAAATAATACGGAAATACAAATACCGGTTCCATTTCAAGACAAAGCATATTATAATATAAATACACAGGAAGACTGCCCGGTGGAGAATGGACGGATTCTTTTAAAACTGGCAGCGTGCGGCAGTGTTTTCATCGCTTCAAAATAAGAGATCAGAGGATGGGGAATATATGAAGAATGCAATGAAATTTTCGGAGCTAGACCAGTATCTATTCGGACAGGGAACCCACTATGACATTTACAAAAAACTGGGTGCACATCCGGGTGTGAAGAGGAATAAAGCCGGTACATACTTTGCAGTGTGGGCACCCAATGCCAAAAGTGTTTCTGTTGTGGGTGATTTTAATGAGTGGGATATAGAGGCGCATCCCATGAAACGCGTGGAACCTATAGGTGTATATGAGTTATTTATCCCGGGTGTAGGCGTGGGTGAATTATACAAATATTATATTGAGACCGTAAAAGGAGAGGGACTGTACAAGGCAGATCCTTATGCCAACGAGGCGGAGCTCAGACCAGGTACCGCATCGAAGGTCGTCGATATCAGTGAACTGAAATGGACCGATGCCACCTGGATGAAAACCCGCGCTGCGTTTGATGTGGACAAGGATCCCATGCTCATGTATGAGGTGCATCCCGGTTCATGGATGAAGCATCCGGTTACAGAAGAAAACCCGGACGGCTTCTATAATTACCGTGAGATGGCAGTGCGCCTGACCGAATACGTGAAGAAGATGGGGTACACTCATATCGAACTCATGGGTATCGCGGAGCATCCCTTTGACGGTTCCTGGGGCTATCAGGTGACCGGATATTATGCGCCGACGGCTCGCTACGGTACGCCGGAGGATTTCCAGTATTTCGTCAATTATCTGCACAGGAATAAGATTGGCATTATTCTGGACTGGGTGCCGGCTCATTTCCCGAAGGATGCCTGCGGGCTGGCTGATTTTGACGGCTGCGCACTGTATGAACATGCAGATCCACGTCAGGGTGAGCATCCGGAATGGGGTACGAAGATTTTCAATTATGGAAGAAGCGAGGTAAAGAACTTCCTTATTGCCAACGCATTATACTGGGTGGAGCATTTCCATGTGGATGGACTGCGTGTGGATGCGGTAGCCTCTATGCTGTATCTGGATTACGGTAAAGAAGACGGCCAGTGGGTGGCCAATAAATACGGCGAGAATAAGAATCTGGAAGCAATCGAGTTCTTTCGCCATCTGAATTCCTGCCTGCTGGGAAGGAATCCGGGAGCACTCATGATCGCAGAAGAATCTACGGCATGGCCGCAGGTGACCGGTAAGGTAGAAGACGGTGGACTGGGATTCTCCCTGAAATGGAACATGGGATGGATGAATGACTTTTTGGAGTACATGAAGCTGGATCCGTACTTCCGCAAGTTCAATCATTACAAGATGACCTTCTCTACCTCTTACTGCTACAGTGAGAAGTACGTGCTGGTGTTGTCCCACGATGAGGTGGTGCACCTGAAGTGTTCTATGCTCAGCAAGATGCCGGGGTTGATTAATGATAAGTTTGCGAACCTGAAGGCAGGCTATACATACATGGCGGGCCATCCGGGCAAGAAGCTGCTCTTTATGGGGCAGGATTTTGGACAACTGCAGGAATGGAGCGAGGACCGCGAACTGGACTGGTTCCTGCTGGGTGAAGATAATCACCGTTATCTGCAGGATTATGTGAAGGAATTATGGCGCGTGTGCAAGAAATATCCGGCATTGTATGCCACAGATTTCTCAGGGGACGGTTTCGAGTGGATCAATGCAGATGATGCAGAACGCAGTATTTTCAGTTTTATCCGTAAGTCTCCTACAGGGCGCAACAACCTGCTCTTTGTGCTGAATTTCACGCCAGTTCCAAGACCGGATTATCGTGTAGGCGTACCGAAACGCAAGGGCTACAAGTTGATCCTGAACAGCCAGGATCCCAAGTTTGGCGGCAAACACGCCAGACCAGATACCTACAAAGCAGTGAAGTCTGAATGTGACGGAAGAGAGTATTCTTTGGCGTATAATCTTCCTGGTTATGGAGTTGCAGTATTTGTATATTAAAATGTAACGATTCAGGTACTGGACAGTTACATTAAAATAAAAAATAACATCCCGGTCAACTATGGCCGGAATGTTATTTTTTATTTGTTTTTCTGCGCCTTGCGATGCACCCAGACTACCTGCAGATGACGGATACCTCTGGAGAACCAGTAGAGCATCATCATGATCAGCACGGCGAACGGAATGAATAACAGGCTCCACCACATGAATATAGAGTGGATACCATAAAAACGATGCAGAATCAGAATCACAAGGGCGAAGAGCCCGCAGCATACAGAGACCAGGATCTTGCGGAAGGTACTCAGAGGGCTGCTTACCTGGATCACCACCAGCATACTGATAATGCCGCCGGTCACCAGATTAAAGGTGGACATGGTCTCATTGTCGAAATGAAACAGTGCGCCTACGCCCTGAATGATCAGCAGGCTGACCACCATAGTGAGGGCCGCCGGCAGAGAGACCTGCAGGACATGCTTCAGGAAACCGTCGGAAGTAACCTTGTCGCTCTGCTCCAAAGTCAGGAAGAAACTTGGTATGCCGATAGCGGTTATGCTGATCAGCCCCAACTGAAGCGGTGTAAACGGATAATCGCGCTGAAGCAGAATAAAGAACAGACACAGCAGCATGGAATAAATGGTCTTGGTCAGGTACAGCGCGCTGACACGTTCGATGTTGGAAATGATCATGCGGCCCTCCTGGACGATATCCTTCATGGACTTGAAGTCGGAATCCAGAAGAACAATATGCGCCGCCTGTTTCGCCGCGTCAGAACCGGCCGCCATGGCGATGCCGCAGTCCGCATCCTTGATAGCAAGAACATCATTGACACCATCACCGATCATGGCAACGGTCTTTTTATTAGCCTGAAAAGCCTTGACGAAATCCTGCTTCTGCTCCGGCTTCACGCGTCCGAATACGGTGTACTGCATGAGCGCATGCCCAAGAGCCTTGGGATCTGTAGGCAATGTAGTGGCATCCACATAACTCTCGCCACCTTTCAGCCCGGCCTTTACGGCGATGCTGGAAACGGTAGCCGGATTATCACCGGAAATAACTTTGATAGCCACACCCTCCTTGGCAAAGTAAGCGAAGGTCTCTTTGGCATCCGTGCGGATTACGTCGGATATGACGATGGCACCCAGCGGCGTCACGGTCCCCACAGTATCGGCATTAGTATCCACCTGATCTGTCTGCCCCAGCAGAAGCACACGGTAGCCATCCTCGGAATAGGGTACTATCTGCTGCAGAACAGGAGACTCCTTTCTGACCAGATATTCCGGTGCACCCAGCACATAACTTCCATGACCGGAAAAGGAAATAGCGCGGAACTTCCGGGCAGAAGAGAAAGGAATCTTTGCCGTGGCCGTCCATGCATCCGTTTTTTGGAAATAGTGCATAAGCGCGTCCTGGGTGGCGTTGGTATCGTCGAAAGCAAAAGCGATTTCATTCATAACGGTTTTGATCGTATCCGGGGTGGCATCACCGAAAGGTACGACCTCCACCACCTCCAGATTTCCGGTAGTGATAGTGCCGGTCTTATCTGTACAGAGAACATTGACGCGGGCCAGTGCCTCGATGGCTTCCATCTCCTGTACCATGGCACGCTTGCGGGCCAGTCGTCCCACACCAAGAACGAAGGAAACACTGGTGAGGAGTACAAGACCTTCTGGTATCATGCCGATCACACCGGCGGCTGTGCTGACCAGCGCAGATTTGTAATCACCGGTATGGGCCTGATACTGTGAATAGTAGAGTAAAAGTCCGATAGGTATAATAGCCACGCTGACCACCTGGATGATCTTTTTGATGGTGTTCTGCATTTCCGAGGTAGCACGCTTTTTCGTCTTGGCTTTCTGAGCCAGCTGTACAGCATAGTTTTCTGATCCTACATGCTCCACCTGCCCGACGCCGTTTCCAGCCACGATAAAACTGCCGGAGAAAAGATGATCGCCGGTTTTCTTTTTTACGGGCTTGGATTCGCCGGTGAGCATGGATTCGTTGACCTCCATGCCATCGGAGGAAAGAACAATGCTGTCCGTACAAATCTGGTCGCCACTGGCAAGCACCAGCACATCGTCCATGACGATCTGTTCAATAGGCAGGGACACGGCGGTACCGTCCCGGATCACGTTGGCCTTCTGGGCGGTGATGACGGATAATTTATCAATAAGAGATTTGACTTTTAATTCCTGAAAGATTCCGATAGCAGAGTTACTGATAATCACGCCTAAAAAAAGCAGATTCTTGTATTGACCGGATATGACGATCAATATGCCTAGAAATAAATTCAAAAAGTTAAAGTAAGTAAGTGTGTGGGAAAGGATGATCTGTTTTTTCGTTTTGTGTCTGCCATCCCTGACTATGTTGACCTGACCGGCCTGCACACGTGTTTTGACCTCAGCCTGGTTCAGCCCGGTTATTTTCTCTTCGTTCATAAGTTCTCCTCGGTAAGCGTGATAATGAAATCTTTATTCTTATTATATGTAGTATGAAAATAAATAGCAAGGTTTGGAATTATTAAAATATAGTAAAGATTTTCTTAATATGGGGGCGGATTGAGAATATTATCCGGAATATGAAAAATGTTTTGCATATACGGCGAAAATGCGCTATAATGGAGCCGATATCAGAAAAATTGATTATGTGGGAGGAATTAACATGAAAGTATCCAATATTACAAATGTTGAAAAATTCTTTGAAGTAGTAGATAGCTGCACAGGCAAAGTTGAATTAGTAACAGGAGAAGGTGACCGTTTAAATCTTAAATCTAAACTTTCCCAGTATGTTTCTTTAGCAAATATCTTCTCCAACGGCGAGATCCCAGAGATGGAAATCCTTGCATCGGAGAAAGAGGACATCGATAAGTTATTAAACTTCATGATGAACAACTAAGAATCACAGCTAATGGGGACAGAATGTAAAATTCTGTCCTTTTTCTATTGGAGAAAAAAATGAGAGATATTACAGTGCCGATTACTCTGGTGACCGGCTTTTTGGAGAGTGGAAAAACGACTGCTATTATGCAGATCATGGAGCAGGGCTTTGGCGATTTTAAGGGCGGGACTCTGCTTATTGACGTGGAAGAAAAGGGTGAGGTAACGTATGACCAGGAACTTCTGCGCAGGCGCAATGTGATTTATGTGGAGGCGGACGATCCGGGACTTCTGAGGGCGGACTATTTTCAGAGCCTGGCGGATGCTTATGCGCCGGAACAGGTTTTTATTGAATATAATGGCACATTTAAGGTAAATTATCTGGAGAGGCTTACCTTACCAAAGGGGTGGGGCATCGTGCGGCAGATGACTATACTGGACGGCAGTGTGTTTCACATTTACCGGAAGCATCAAAAAGAACAGTTCCGGGACATGGCCGTTGGCGCCGATCTGGTATTGTTCAACCGATGTGCGCCGGATCTGGATCAACTGAAGATATTTGCCATGGATGTGAGGGAAGTAAACAAGACTGCCCAGGTAGTCTTTGAGGACAGAGAAGGGAAGATAATCACATGTATTTGATCGTAGGACTTGGGAATCCGGGAAAAGAATATGAAAAGACCCGTCATAATGTGGGCTTTGATACCATAGATGAATTAGTAGATGCACACCGCATGGGCAGCTCCGGCAAGAAGCATAAGGCCATGTACGGCAAGGGAACCATAGCAGGGGAGAAAGTCATCCTGGCGAAGCCGCTGACCTTCATGAACCTGAGTGGTGAGTCGGTCCGGGAAATGGTGGACTATTATAAGATCGATGTGAAAAATGAACTGATCGTTATCTACGATGATATCGATCTGGATCCGGGTCAGGTGCGCATTCGTGCAAAGGGCAGTGCAGGCGGTCACAACGGCCTGAAAAATATCATTGCCCAGCTGGGTACCCAGGAATTTGCCCGTATCCGTATCGGCGTGGGTGCCAAGCCAAAGGGCTGGGATCTGGCGGACTATGTGCTGGGACGTTTTGACAAGACGGTAAGGGCAGAGGTGGATCAGGCCATAGAGCGTGCGGCGAAGGCGGCGGCGTGTATCGTGGAAGAAGACATTAACAGTGCTATGAACAAATATAACGGATAAGGAAGTATTATGGAAGCATTTTTGAATCCCCTGGAGGGGCTGGCAGAATATGAAGAAATCAAAAGCGCGATAAAGACCAACCGGGGACTGCTGCAGGTATCCGGCTGTATCGAGTCCCAGAAGGCCCATCTTATGCATGGACTTTCCGGTGATTTCCCATACACGGTCATGGTCGTGGAAAATGATCTGAAGGCGAAAGAACTGTATGAGGATTATCGTTTCTATAATAAAGATGTGATGCTGTATCCTGCCAAGGATGTGCTGTTCTATCAGGCGGATATCCATAGCAATCTGCTGGACCGGCAGCGCATGCAGGTCTTAAAGACATTGCTGGAAAAGAAGAAGGCCGCAGTGATACTGACCATGCCGGGATGCATGGACAATATTATGACAAGGCAATCCTTGAAGGACCACATGCTGCGCTTCGAGACGGAAAAGACGCTGGATCTGGAAGAGATGAAGGTCAAGCTGGTGGAACTTGGATACGAGCGCACGGCTCAGGTGGAGATGACCGGACAGTTTTCCGTGCGGGGCGGTATCCTTGATATTTTCCCATTGACCGGGGAACATCCGGTGCGTATGGAACTGTGGGGGGACGAGATCGATTCGATCCGCACCTTTGATGTGGAGACCCAGCGTTCCGTGGAAGAATTGACTAAGGTAAAGGTATACCCGGCTTCGGATGACCCTATAGGACCGTCGGAATCCATTCTGAATTATTTTCCAAAGGATAAGACGCTGTTCCTGCTGGATGAACCCAATCGTCTGGTGGACAGCGGCCAGGTCATGGAAGATGAATTCAACGAGAGCGTGGAAAACCGCATGAATCAGGGACTGGAGCTGGATATGCGCACCATCTGTTCCATGGAGCAGACGGTTGCAGCCCTAAACGGCTGCAACTGTGTGGCTCTTTGTGCCATTGAGCACAGACAGGGGCAGTGGCAGATCAACGATCGGTTCAGGCTGAATACCCAGTCAGTCAGTTCCTACAACAACAGCTTCGAACTGCTGGTCAAGGATCTGAAAAAGTGGAAGAAAGCCGGATACAGGGTGGCATTGCTGTCCGGTTCGCGGACCAGGGCAGTGCGTCTGGCCCAGGACCTGCAAGAGCAGGAGGTTAATGCTTTCTACAGTGAGGATACGGACCGGGTGCTGGAGCCGGGAGAGATCATGGTCGTGTACGGCTTTGCCCGCAAAGGCTTCGAGTACCCCATGATCAAATTCGTGGTAGTGACAGAGTCGGACATTTTCGGCAAGACCAAGAAGCGGCGCAAGAAGAAAACCCAGTACACAGGCAAGAAGATTGCCAGCTTTACGGAACTTTCCGTGGGCGATTACGTAGTACATGAGAATCATGGACTGGGTATTTACCGCGGCATCGAGAAGGTGGAAGTCGATAAAGTCGAAAAAGATTACATTAAGATAGAATACAATGGCAGCAACCTCTATATTCTGGCGACCCAGCTGGATCTGCTGCAGAAATACGCCGGGGCGGATGCCAAGAAGCCGAAGCTGAACCGTCTGGGCGGCCAGGAATGGCAGAAGACAAAGACCCGGGTGCGCGGTGAGGTAAAGGATATTGCCAGGGACCTGGTGGCGCTTTATGCTACCCGCCAGGAGACGGACGGATTCCAGTACGGCAAGGATACCGTATGGCAGCGGGAGTTTGAAGAGATGTTTCCCTTCGAGGAGACGGAGGATCAGCTGCTGGCCATCGAGGCCACCAAGCGGGATATGGAGAGCCGCAAGATCATGGACCGCCTGGTGTGCGGTGACGTGGGCTATGGCAAGACAGAGATCGCTATCCGCGCGGCTTTTAAGGCTGTGCAGGAGGATAAGCAGGTGGTGTATCTGGTACCCACCACGATCCTTGCCCAGCAGCATTATAATACCTTTGTCCAGAGAATGAAGGACTTCCCTGTGCGTGTGGACCTGCTCTGCAGATTCCGTACTCCTGCCCAGCAGAAAAAGACGCTGACAGATTTGAAAAAGGGAATGGTGGATATCGTCATCGGAACCCACCGCGTCCTGTCTGCGGATGTGCAGTACAAGGATCTGGGCCTTTTGATCATCGACGAGGAGCAGCGTTTCGGCGTGACGCACAAGGAGAAGATCAAGAAGCTAAAAGAGAATATCGATGTGCTGACCCTGACGGCGACACCTATCCCAAGGACGCTGCACATGAGCCTCATCGGGATCCGCGACATGAGCGTGCTGGAGGAGCCGCCCATGGACCGTGTGCCGATCCAGACCTATGTCATGGAACAAAATGATGAGATGGTGCGGGAGGCAATCTGCCGGGAAATGAACCGGGACGGTCAGGTGTATTATGTATACAATCGTGTCCAGGATATTGCCGAGGTGGCGGGACGCATCGCCAGGCAGGTCCCGGAGGCCAGAGTGGCCTATGCCCATGGACAGATGCATGAACATGAACTGGAAAAGATTATGTATGATTTCATTAATGGGGAAATCGATGTGCTGGTTTCTACTACGATTATCGAAACAGGACTGGATATTTCCAATGTAAATACCATGATCATCCACGATGCGGACCGCATGGGACTGTCCCAGCTCTATCAGCTGCGGGGCCGTGTGGGACGCTCCAACCGTACCGCCTACGCCTTCTTAATGTACCGCAGGAATAAGATGTTAAAGGAAGTGGCGGAGAAACGTCTGGCGGCTATCCGTGAATTTACCGAATTGGGCAGCGGCTTTAAGATCGCCATGCGTGACCTGGAGATCCGCGGTGCCGGGAATCTTCTGGGTGCCCAGCAGCATGGACATATGGAAGCCGTGGGCTACGACCTGTACTGCAAGATGCTAAACGAAGCCGTGAAGGAAGAAAAGGGTATGGAGCACGTGGAGGACTTCGAGACTGTGGTGGATCTGAATATGGATGCCTTTATTCCAGAGAAATACATTCCCAACGAATTCCAGAAACTGGATATTTACAAGCGTATTGCAGGTATTGAGAATGAAGAGGAATACGAGGAAATGCTGGATGAACTTGTGGACCGCTTCGGCGAGCCGCCGCGCAGCGTACAGAATCTGCTGACTATCGCCAATGTGAAGGCAGCCGCCCATGCAGCTTACCTGACAGAGGTGAAGCAGCGCGGTATGGAGATCCAGATGACACTGTATGAGAATCCCAAGATCGATACCACCCGCATACCGGAAGTGCTGGAGGAATACAAAGACAGCGTCCAGTTCCGTATCCATGGGAAGAATCCGTATTTCCTGTATAAATTAGAAGACAGCCAGGATGAGATCCTGGAAAAAATAAAAGTTTTTGCAGGAAAACTTGCCCTCTTGGGAAAAATCCGATATAATAAGACGGATACTTTGGATAATTAGGAGGATATTATGAATTCATTTTTAAAAAGATGCGTGTGCGTGGGGGCAGCAGCGATGCTGGCAGTGACAGGCCTTAGCGGATGCGGTAAATTAGATGGAACAAAGACAGTAGCCACCTGCAATGACGAGGCGATTCCCCTTGGCGTGGCAAGTCTGATGGTAAGATACCAGCAGATGCAGATTGGTTCTTATTACAGTTCACTGTTCGGAACTTCCGGTGGCATGTTTGATACCGTTTCAAATGAAGAGACCGGCGAGACGTACGGGGATACCATAAAGACTTCCATCATGGACTCTCTGGAGGAGATGTACATCGTAAGCCATCATGCGTCAGACTATGACGTGGCTGTGACAGATGATGAAAAGACAGAGATGGAGACTGCCGCACAGACCTATATGGACAGCAATGACCAGGAAGTCCTGGATAAAGTGGCAGCCAGCAAGGAAGATGTACAGAAACTTCTGGAATTATACACGATTCAGAATAAGATGCGCAAAGCCATGACTGCAGATGTAGACCGTGAGGTTTCTGATGAAGAGGCGGCAAAGAGCAAGATTACCTATGTGTCATTCAATCTGACGACTACGGATGAGAATAATGAAACGGTGGATATGGACGATGCGGCTAAGGCTGAGCAGATGACCAAGGCAGAACAGGTACTGGCAAAACTCCAGGAACAGGATGATATCGCAGGAGCTGATATGGGTGCTCTGACAAAAGAAGTAGATTCTAATCTTTCAGCCACTTCCCCAAGTTTTGCGGCGGATGATACCACAGTGGATGATGCAGTCAAGGCGGCAGTAGATGGTCTGGAAGACGGATCACTTGTGAACAGCGTAGTGACAAGTTCTGACGGGAAACACTATTATGTAGTGCGTCTGGATGCAGCCTTTGACCGGGAATCTACCGATGCGAACAAAGAGACTATCATTTCCCAGCGTGAAGATGATGCGTATAAAGCATTATATGACCAGTGGAAAGAAGCAGCGACCTTCTCCATCAACGATAAAGTATGGGATCAGGTTGATGTGACAGATAAGGATACATATCAGTATAAGACCACCGATACCGCAGAGAACACGACCGAAGAGAACGCGGCCCCGGATGATACAGCAGCGGATGATGAAGCGGCAGACAACTCTGCAGCACAGTAAAAAAAATAATGGAAAAAGACCGAAATTTCTTGACGGCACTGGACGATTGTGCTATAGTTGTCTAGTGACAAGAAATTAGGTCTTTTTTTTATGCCTAAAAACAGTATATCATTGGAGGTGTATAACCGTGCGTACAAAGATAACTTTAGAGTGTACAGAATGTAAACAGAGAA
>JAQUWF010000055.1 GCA_028692975.1 Lachnospiraceae bacterium | reverse complement strand
GTATTCTATCTTTGCTGTCAGAAATATATTATTAAAGGTGTTGCTGCAGGAGCGGTAAAGGGATAAAGGAAGGCGAATAAAGTTGCATTTGCATAGGAATATGCTATAATTTTTATAAAAGTTCAGAGTAAAGATGGTGGGTTGATTATGGAAAATATAACGATTACAGATATTGCCAGAATGTGCGGTGTGAGTGCGACTACGGTTTCCAGAGCGATTAACAATAATCCTGGAATCAGCAGAAGCACAAAAGAAAAGATTCAGGAGATTATAAAGGAATATAACTACGTTCCTAATAACAGCGCAAGGAATCTAAAACGCATAGAATCAGACAGCATTGCAGTATTGGCAAAAGGCATAAGCAATCCCTATATCTCTGAAATGATTCGTATTGGTGGTAAAGAAGCAGAGAAAAGGAAATATTCTTTTTTCTTTCAAAGGGTAGATGATGATGAAAATGAATTGGATGTTGCCATTGAACTAATGAAAGAGAAGCGTTTAAAAGGAATAATTTTCTTTGGAGGACTGTTCGAGTACGATGCACATAAGTTAGAACAATTAGGCGTGCCAGTTGTGTGCTGTACAATTGGTGCGAAATCAAGTGATGGAAAAGAGCGTTGCTCGAGTGTCTATGTAGATGATATTGTGGAAAGTTATAACCTAATCGATTATCTATGTGGCTTGGGGCATAAAAAGATTGCAATGATTACTTCACCAGATGATGATGAAAGTATTGGTAAACTTCGTTATATGGGATATCTTAAAGCATTGGAAAAACATCAAATTCCGGTGGACTTTGATTTGATTGCGAAGTTAAAACCTAATCTGGATGGTTATTCTATTAAAAATGGATATATGGTAACCAAGGAACTTTTATCATCAGGAAAAGAATTTAGTGCACTTTTTGTACCATCTGATTATATGGCAATCGGTGCGTGTAAGGCAATATTTGATGAAGGAAAAAGGGTGCCGGAGGATTATTCGGTAGTGGGCTATGACGGACTGGAAGTGGCAGAATATTATAACCCTTCAATTACAACCATTCGTCAGCCTATTAAGAAGATGGCAGAAATGAGTCTTGAGATTCTTTTTCAGGAAATTGAAAAAGGTACAGCACCTAAAAGAATTGTCTTTGATGGACAGTTGCTGATTGGACAGTCTACCGCCAAGTATCAAAAAAATTAAATGCAATAGAGCCTTTGTAATTATCCCACAATAAAAATCATGAGATTAATTATGGAGGAAACACGATGAAATTCACAAATGGCTACTGGTTGACCCGCAAAGAAATTTCACCGATTTATGCTGTTGAATATAGCAGTCACGACATAAAGGAAGATACACTCATTGTGCATGCTGCAACGATGCATGTAAAAGGCAGGGCAGATAGTGTGAATCAGCCATTGCTGACAATCACTTTGTCTAGTCCCATGGAAAATGTGATAAAGGTTTCGGTAGAGCATTTTAGAGGAGAGAGACAGAGCGGCCCATATCTTGAGTTATATGGCGAACGACCGAAGATATGCATCAAGGAAAGTGAAGAAGAACTTTCTTATATGTCGGGCAATATGAGGGCAGTAATTTCCAAAAACCCCAATGATTGGCGAATTGCTTATTATAGCGGTGAAAGGTTTCTGACAGAAACCAGTTATCGCAATATGGCGCATATGACCAATAATCGGCAGGAAAAATGCTACATGGTAGAGCAATTATCTACTGATGTGGGAGAGTACATCTATGGATTGGGTGAACGTTTCACACCATTTGTTAAAAATGGACAATGCATAGATATGTGGAACGAAGATGGAGGAACAGCCAGTGAACTAGCTTACAAAAATATTCCATTTTATATCTCAAACAAAGGATATGGAGTCCTTACAGATAGTACTGGGGATGTTTCTTATGAGATAAATAGTGAGAAGGTAGAGCGCGTTCAATTTTCGGTAGAAGGAGAACGTCTGGATTATTATATAGTTGGTGGTGGTTCGACAAAAGGCACAATTGAGACGTATACTATGCTGACGGGCAGGCCGGCACTTCCGCCGGCTTGGACATTCGGTCTATGGCTTACAACATCTTTTTCCACCGATTATGATGAAAAAATAGTTGAAGAATTAGTACAGGGAATGGAAGCACATCAGATTCCGTTGCAGGTATTTCATTTTGATAGTTTTTGGATGAAAGGAAATGAATGGTGTAATTTTAAATGGAATGATAGGATTTTTCCAAATCCAGAAGCTATGTTGTCAAAAATGCATGAGCGTGGGATAAAGACTTGCGTCTGGATTAATCCGTATATTGCCCAGAATTCAGAACTTTTTGATGAGGCTAGGGAAAAGAAATATTTAATTCAGAAGGTGAATGGGTCGGTGTGGCAGACGGACTTGTGGCAGGCAGGAATGGGAATTGTTGATTTTACCAATCCAGATGCGGTCAGTTGGTATCAGGAGAAATTACGTTTTCTGCTTAATATGGGAGTGGATAGTTTTAAGACGGATTTTGGAGAGCGTATACCCGTAAAGGATATCGTATATTATGACCATTCAAATCCGGTAAAGATGCATAATTACTATTCTCTGCTTTATAACAAAGCAGTATTTGAAGTGATTGAAGAAGTAAAGGGGAAAGGGCAGGCAGCGGTATTTGCGCGTGCGGCAACGGTTGGAGGACAACAGTATCCCGTTCATTGGGGGGGAGATTGTACAGCCAGTTATCTTTCAATGGCAGAAACACTACGAGGCGGGTTATCCCTGTCACTCTGTGGATTCGGATTCTGGAGTCACGATATGGGGGGCTTTGAGCAAACGGCAACACCGGATATATACAAGCGCTGGTGTGCATTTGGGTTATTGTCATCTCATAGCAGACTGCATGGGGGAGTTTCTTATCGAGTTCCATGGGAATTTGATGAAGAGGCATGTGAGGTGTTGAAATTCTTTGCGCAATTAAAGTGTACACTAATGCCATATCTTTATCAAAAAGCAGTTGAGGCACATACGTCAGGTATTCCAATGCATCGTCCCATGTTTTTGGAATTCCCGGAAGATCCTGCGTGCGAGACTTTAGACTGCCAGTATATGTTAGGAGATGCATTGTTGGTAGCCCCTGTCTTTCGAGAAAATGGGGATGTGCAATACTATCTGCCAGAGGGTACATGGACGCATCTCTTGGATGGTAGAATAGAAAAAGGGGGACGATGGATAAAGGAAAACTACGGTTATTTTTCGATTCCACTATGGCTGAGAGAAAATACTTTGCTTCCGATTGGCGACGTTAATACACAGGTAGAATATGATTATACAAAAGATTTTACACTGAAGGTACCATTTTTTACAGAAGGTGGGTATTCGAAAATAGAAATCCCTAATGTAGAAGGAGAGGAATCTGTGGTAGTTACAGCAATTAGCGAAGAAGGCAAAATTTTTATCGCTGGTTCTGAGTCGGAGAATTGGAAGGTAGATGTTGCGGGCTATAAAAATTATGAAATACAGCAGCAAGAGGAAATGACTATTATTATGTCAGAATAAGTGAGAAAATGGGATTGCTATATTAGCATAACCGTGATCAAGGTGCAGGATGATCTGTTTGATACCTAATCCGCGACCTGCGTTCCATCGGCTTCCATATGATATTTTTCTTTTAGAATCAACTGAGAAAGGGGTACGAAAGTATACCCTTTCTCTTTTAATGTGGTAATCATGGTGTCCAGGGCCTGGGCGGTGTATTTGGCACCGTTGTGGCAGAGGATGATGGCACCGTTTTTCAGGTTCTTGTGGTTGCAGACGGTGTCGATGATGGCGTCCACGCCGTAATCTTTCCAGTCCAGGGAATCCACGGACCACTGGATTGGATAGTAATTATTTTTCATGGCATTTGTGACCACAGCATTGTCGTAGTCACCGTAAGGCGGACGGAAGAGGAACATCTCGTATCCGGTCAGTTCTTTTACTTTATTATGTACGGTCATGAGTTCGGAGGTTTTTTCGTCTTCGGACAGCTGACTCATATTTTTGTGATTCTGACTGTGGTTGCCCAGGTCATGGCCAGCCGCCAGGATCGCTTTCACATCTTCCGGGTAGGAATCCACCCATCCCCCTGTCATAAAGAACGTCACTTTCACATCATGCTTCTTCAATATATCTAGGATCATCGATGTGTCTTCATTCCCCCATGCCGCGTCAAAACTTAATGCAATCTCCGGTTTTTCTGTTTGCACACAGTAAATAGGCAACTCCCGATCCCCGGCGGTGCTGCTGGTGACGATACTGTTGCGATAGGGCGAATTGGTCTGATACCCAAGGGTCAGGGCACTGATGATAGCTATGGTAAAGGTGAAGATGGACACAAATTTTTTGTTGGACATACTTCCTCCGGAAAATTTCTATATTTTAAGATATGTGGAAAAGGAGGAAAATAGTATGTTGGTTTATTGAAAAAGACATTTCTTATTAACTTCTTTTATTCTTCTTTTGCAATGTTACGCAGATGAAAATATACCGTATTAATAGATATTTCAAGGGCGTTAGCAACCTGCTCTACTGAATTTTTTATATCAAAAACACCGCGATGATATAGGATTTTTATTATTTCCTTTTTCCGTTGTGAGGCAGGAAGTGCTGGATTTAAACGTACCTGTTCGCAGGCAGTTTTTAACTCATTTTCAACGGTGTCGGGACTTGTCATAAAGTTTTCTGTGGCAAAAACAGAGGAATCTTTCTGAACTAAATCAGAAATAAGGTTTATGACAGGGGTACCCAGGTAGAAATTAATACAGAGTAATCCGATTATTTTATCACCGGAATTGCGGATTGCAATAGTTGATGATTTTAGTGGTTCCCCGAGTTTGTTTTTTGAAAAATAGGAATATTGATTTATTTTTTCGTTTCCGCTTTTGATTTTTCCAAGCCAGTAGATAGCTAGGTCGGTTATAGGAGCGCCGATTTTTCGACCAGTGTGAAATCCATTTGCGATTTGTATTACGGAATGCGTTGGATCTTCCAGACTGTGAAGGACAATCTCATAAGAATCGCCCAAATAAGAGGCCAGTGACGTTACAGTTGCTTTATAGGACTCCAGAATAAGGCGGTCCTGTTTGGTAAGTGACACTTTTTCCATTTCATATCTCCTTTAATAAGACGATTTATGCTGCATCTTATAAGCCTTATTTTAACATAAACAGCAAAGACATTCTAGGATAAATAAAGACGATAAAAACACTGCTGCGGTCAGAAAAGATAATAAAATGCAATTGAAATAAATTTTAGTCTAAAATTGTATTGACAAAGAAAAGTTTTAGTAATAGAATGGCTATAAAGAAAGATACTGAAATAAAATTCAGTGAAAACTTAAAAAAACAGGAGGGTATTACAATGAAAACTATTAACACAACAAATGCACCGGCTGCTATCGGACCATATTCTCAAGGGATTGTATCTGGAAATATGTGTTACTGTTCTGGACAGATTCCGGTTGATCCGGCGACGGGCAGTATTCCAGAGGGTATTTCAGCACAGGCTGAGCAGAGCTGCCAAAACGTTGCTGCAATTATGCAGACAGCAGGATCTGATATGGGAAAAGTAGTAAAAACAACCTGCTTTATTGCAGATATGGGTGATTTTGCAGCATTCAATGAGGTATATGCAAAATATTTTACGAGCAAACCAGCCAGAAGCTGCTGTGCAGTAAAAACATTACCAAAAGGGGTTTTGTGTGAAATCGAGGCAATTGCAGAACTTTAATAACTAATTGTGAAAGAAACCACTGTTGCAGGAGGTAAAAATGTCAAATATTTTGAATCGTATGAATCCCGTATTTGCAAAGCTTGACGGAGGATTGTTCTCTACAGCGGAAAAAGCTGATGTAGGAGATGTAGCAAAAAGAATGGAAGAAATGGGTGTAGCCATGATGAGCTGGGCTGATCCGTTTAAGCCGGACCCATCCACACCGGAGGCGGTATTGGAGGCGGCTGTAGAAGCCATCCGGGAAGGAACTTCTTCTCACTATATTATGCCGATCGGCAGTCCGGAACTGAAAGAACTGATTGCTGAGAGAATAGAGAAAAAAAGTGGTTTGAAACTTGATCCAGAACGAAATCTGATTATTAACCCCGGTTCCGATAATGGTTTGTTGTTTGCAATTTTTCCATGGATTTGTCCTGGGGACGAAGTGCTGATTCATGATCCGAGTTACCCTAATAATTTTCAGGATATTGAGATCCTGGGTGGAGTTCCGGTTGCTGTACCCACATACGAGGAAGATGAATGGCATATTCGGATTGAAGAGTATCAAAAGCGCATCACAGATAAAACAAAAATGATTCTTCTCACCAATCCGAATAATCCCACCGGTGTGTGCTATACTGAAACAGAGTTAAAGCAGCTGGCAGACCTGTGTATAGAAAATGATTTGATTTGTGTTGTTGATCAGGCTTTTGAAGATACCATTTTTGAGGAAAGTGTTATGGTCAATATGGCGCAGATTCCGGGCATGTGGGAGCGAACAGTGACGATTTGTTCCGTGTCAAAAGGGATGGGACTTAGCGGTTTCAGAGTTGGCTGGACCTATGCAGATGATGTGATTATGGATAAGATGCATGCCTCTGCGGTGAGCATACAGGGTGCGGCAAGTACAATGGCCCAGAAAGCAGTAGTTCCGGCATTTAAGGATGATAGTTTTATCAAAAATTATATTAAGAAATACGATTATCGACGTCAGTATGGATACAAATTGTTCAACAGTATACCGGGAGTTTCGGTTCTAATGCCGGAAGCGGGATTTTATTTTTGGATTAATGTAAAAGAACTGGGCAGCTCCTCTGAAATTGTGAAGTATCTTGTGGAGGAAGCGCTTGTCAATTGTAATGATGGTAAGTTTTATGGAACTCAGGGTGACGGATTTCTGCGTGTAATATTTGCTGTTTTCGATAAAGATGAAGATTGTCTGGCAGCATTTGACCGTATGGCAGCAGCATTTCGTAAACGAGCGAAAGAAAAGGGACTAATGAGATGAAAGATGGAAAAAAATATGAAGTAGTGTTTCGTGGAAGCCAATTGCTTGCGTTTATTCCAATGATTATTTTTTTGGCTTTCTGTGTTATCTTTTTTGTCATTTTCAAAGTGTTTGATATGAATGTCCTGGCGGTAGGCGGCTTTTTAGGTTTATTAATCGGGGCTCTCTTTGCAAAAACATATGATAAGTATTGGGGAGCGGTACTGAATGGAATAGGAAGTTCTACTTCTGTAAGTATTGTTGTCATTCTCCTTGTGATTGGTATGTTTACAAAATTGATGGCAGTCAGCGGTGTTTCCCAGGGATTTATCTGGTTGGCCTATAAACTGGGTATGAGCGGCGGGATCTTCACAGGATTTACATTCCTTGCTTCCTGCCTCATCACAACTGCCACAGGTTCATCTATAGGAACGCTATCTACGGTATTTCCCATTCTTTTTCCGGCAGGTGTATTGATGGGGGGCAATCCGGCTATTCTTGCAGGTGCTATTCTTTCAGGAGCGATTTTTGGCGATAACCTGGCGCCTATCTCAGATGTAACAATTGCATCTACCACAAATCAGCGTTTTCGTAAAAAAGAAGGAAATGCAGACATAGCAGGAACGGTCAGTTATCGCTTGAAATATGCCCTTATTTCAGGGGCATGTTCACTTATCCTGTTTGTGGTAATCGGAGGAAATGGTACGGCACAGAATGGAGCAGAGGACATATTGCAGAATAACATGAATCCACGTGGATTAATTATGCTTATTCCAGTATTTTTGCTTCTTCTTGTATCAATCAAGACCCAGGATATTTTTAAAGCAGTTACAACGGGTCTTATTTCCGGTATTATTATTGGTTTGCTTTCCGGTGCATTTGAACCAGCAGCAATCTTAAGTATTGCAGACGGTAATGCAACAGGGTTTATTTACACAGGATTTACAGGTATGATCGGCATTTGTCTGTTTTGTATTGCGTTGTTTGGAGCAATGGGCGTTTTAGAGGAAAGTGGCACCATGAATAAAATGATTCAGGGAATCTGTAATAGTACTTTTGCCAAAACCGTTCGCGGAGCGGAACTCTTGATCGCCGTTGGCTCCATGTTTACAACTGTTTTGGTGGGAGGGGTAACGAGTGCTTCAGTGCTTACCTTCGGTCCCATAGCAGATGAACTTGGGGCAAAACATAATATTCATCCATATAGACGGGCGAATATTCTTTCCGGTTTCGCCAATAGTTTTCCAGCTATTCTTCCGTTCATCAGCGCGTTTATCTTCATTTCTGTCTCAGTTATTGAACCGTTGATTGAAGAGAGCAGTTATTTAACACCTGTCTCCCCAATGCAGATTTTCAGTGGGGCATTTTATCCGATGATTTTATTTGTGGTTTTGATGATTTCCATTTTGACAGGATGGGATAGAATATATGAAGGATCAGGCGGCAGCATCGCTAAAGTGGATAAGTAAAATAATAATCTAATAAGCATTAAAAAAAAGCAGTCCATAGTATGGCTGCTTTTTTGCTGCACAAGACTGACAGGCAGAATCATGCTCACATGAAAATTTATTTGCCCATTTTAGATTCTTTAAGAAGTCGTTTAGAAACTATTAAGGTGCACAGGTCATAATGAACCTATCAAGAGCAATAACGCTTTTGAACAAAAAGAAGAGAAGAGGAAAAATATTATGAAGAACAATGACAAAAACTTAAAAGCAATCTTAAAGAAAGGAACAGTATTCTGTGCAGCAGGAGTGATGGCATTAGGACTGGTAGCATGTGGCGGAACAGCAAAAGATGGTGCAGCAACTACAGATACAAAGACAGAGGCTACTCAGGATGCCGGTGCAACAGATTCAAAGGCAGACACAAAGACTGGTGCAACAGCTGACGCAAAGACAGATGCAAAAGCTGATAGCAAGACAGATGCAACAGCTGATGGCAAAACAGATGCAAAAGCAACAGACAGCAAAGCGACCGACAGTAAGACAACAGACAGCAAAGCAACCGACAGTAAGACAACAGACAGCAAGACAACAGACAGCAAAACAACAGATAGCAAAACAACAGCAAAATAAAGTGCAAAACAAAGCGTGATATAAGGTGGTAAAACAGATGCATGCGCGTGATTTTTGGCGGGCATGCATCTTCTAATAAAGGGAGGTGCAGGTATCATGGAAAACAAAATAGTTTCCTTAATGGAAGAGCGGGCAAAAAGAGAGCAGATGCAGAAGACAGTTCTGGAATATCTGGAAAATTCGGCAGAAAAGTATCCGGATACATGTGCTGTCCGAGATCCATCGACCAGTTTTACTTACAGAGAATTATTGGATTCATCCAGAAAGATCGGGAGCAGCCTTGCAAAACAGGTAGTACAAAAGGCACCGATACTGGTATTTATGGACAAAAGTGTTATGACTGTGGCAGCATTCTATGGCATTGTCTGGGCTGGCTGTTTTTATGTTCCCATATCAAAGGAACAACCGGCAGAAAGAATCAAAAAAATGATAGAACTGACCAGGGCGCGGATTATTGTGACGGATAAAGATGGTCAGGAAAAACTAAAAAGTATGGATTGTCGGGCAAAGGTTTGTATTCTGGAAGAGATGCTGCTGGAAGAGGCTAACGAAGATATGCTGCTGTATATCCGTCAGAAAAGCAGGCGGGAAGATCTGTTATACATCATGTTTACTTCCGGTTCTACAGGAGCACCAAAAGGAGTAGCTGTAAGCCAGGATGCAGTTTTGCGATTTATCGGTCATTTTACCTCAACATTCAACATTCAGCATGCAGATATTATAGGCAATCAGGCACCCTTTGACTTTGATGTATCCGTAAAAGATATTTATTCGGCCAGTGCAGTCGGTGCCACATTGGTGATCATTCCCAAAGAATTGTTCGCATTGCCCACACGACTTTTAGATTACATTTGTTTGAAGAAAATTACGACTCTGATTTGGGCGGTACCGGCTTTATGTCTTATATCATCCATGAAGGGTTTTGCATACAAGATACCGGAAACGGTGAATAAAGTACTATTCAGTGGCCAGTCCATGCCTGTAAAACAGTTGGAAAAATGGCAGGAAGCACTGCCACAGGCGATGTTTGTTAATCTTTATGGCCCCACCGAGGTGACCTGCAACTGCATGTACCATATTATTGATAAAAGATATAGTGCGGAAGAGAAAATACCCCTGGGTATCCCATTACCAGGAAGACAGATACATTTGATGAATGAAAATATGCAGGAAATCACGGGACAGGGAGAAGTCGGTGAACTGTATGTGTCCGGCGAATCCTTATCCGAAGGCTATTATGGCAACGCAGAAGAGACATGCAAGCGTTTCGTATTTGGTAATCAGGGTGAATTTATCAAGCAGCGCATGTACCGCACCGGAGATCTGGCCAGTTATGGGGAGGACGGGGCCATGTATTTTAGCGGCAGAAAAGATTTTCAGATAAAGCGCATGGGACATCGGATTGAACTGGAAGAGGTCGAGCATGAAATAAACGGAATACAGGGCGTGGAAGAAAGCTGCTGTCTGTTCGATAAGGAATCAGGCAGGTTGTTTGCCTATTATCAGGGGGAAATGGACAAAAAAGAACTGCACAAACATCTGGAAAGGAAGGTGCCTCATTATATGATACCCAACCGGATTTGTCAGATGATCCAGTTGCCTATGACAAAAAATGGAAAAATAAACCGGACTTATTTAGCAGGACTTGCGGGGTGTAAAAATGAAGGATGAAGAAATCGAATTCGCTGCTATGGGACATCAGACACCGTTCTATGTCTATGATTTGGATCGGTTACATACGATTGCGGGAGCAATGCGCAGAAAATTACCAAAGCAGACAGGCTTGTGCTATGCCATGAAAGCAAATCCTTTCGTGGTAAAAGAGATGACAAAGCTGGTGGAGCACATCGAGGTTTGTTCCTTCGGAGAATATCAGATATGCATGGGAAATCACATACCGCCTGAAAAACTGATCATATCCGGGGTTTTGAAAAAACAGGGAGAATTAGAACATATATTAAATGAATGCGGCGCACGGGCGGTTTATACGGCGGAGTCCATGACCCAATATCTGGACCTGGTCCATTGGGCGCAGCAGATGGGCGTGGAATTATCGGTATTTCTGCGCCTCACCAGCGGGAATCAGTTTGGAATGGACAAAGATACAGTGGAGGCAGTTTTGCAGCTGCAGGTACTTCATCCATTTATGCATATTCAGGGACTTCACTATTATTCTGGAACACAAAAAAAGAATCTGCGTAAAATCATTTCGGAATTGACTGAACTGGATCAGTTTATGGCAGATCTTCGGAAAGAGTATAAGGTGGAACTTCCTGTTCTGGAGTATGGGCCGGGTCTGCAGATTGCTTATTTTAAGAACACAAAAAAGAAAGATGACGAAGAAGAATGTAAACTGGTGACCGAGACGATTCAGCGGCTTCAGGCCCATCAAAAGGTAGTATTGGAAATGGGGAGAGTACTGACCGCAGACTGCGGCTACTATTTTACATCTGTGCTGGACACCAAGGAGAATGATGGAGTCTCATATGCTATCGTGGATGGTGGAAGCCATCAGCTGCATTATGATGGGCAGATCAAAGGAATGTACCAGCCGTACATACGCCGTTTCCCTAAAAGTAAAGAGGGAAAACTGCAGGAGTGGACGGTCTGCGGATCGCTTTGTACGGTAAATGATGTTCTATGTCAGAACATGCCCGCAAGGGATTTGAAAAAAATGGATGTACTTGTTTTTGAAAAAACGGGTGCCTACTCTGCTATGGAAGGTATGGCATTATTCCTAAGCCATGAGCTGCCGGAGATAAAACTGTACAACCGCAAAGATGGATGGCAGACGGCGCGCAGAATGCAGGAAACGTATAACTGGAATACAATGGAGGAGAGAAATGGACAAATTATTAGAAATACTAAATGAGATTGATGACAGCATTGACTACGAAGCGGAACAGGCTTTAATCGATGATCAGATATTGGATTCTTTCGGTGTGATCACACTGGTTTCAGAGATTGAGGAGGCTTATGACATAGAACTGGAAGCCGCCTGTATTGTACCGGAGAACTTTAACAGCACACAGGCTATGTGGGCAATGATACAGAAAAAGATAGAGGAGAAATAATCCAGTGGCTTATCACACAACGTTATTTCTGTTTGTGTTCCTGCCCCTCGCATTGATATGTTATCATTTCGCACCGCAGAAATGGCGTGGATATGTACTGATTGGGTTCAGTTACTTATTCTTCTGGATGAACAGCAAAGAACTGCTGGCGTATCTGATCGGAACCACACTGCTGACGCATCATATAGGTATCTGGCTGGACGGGCTTACCATAAAGGAAGCAAATGCAGAGGCGGAGGAAAAAAAACAGATAAAAAAACAGAGAAAAAGAGTATTGCTTCTGGGAATCGTTATATTGCTGGGTGTTTTGATCAGCATGAAATACCAGAATTTTATCGGTCTGAATGCGTCCAGGGTCGCGGAACATTTTTCTATCCGGTATTCGTTTGATCCGGTTGCCATCGTCTTGCCACTTGGTATTTCCTTTTATACCCTGCAGGCCATAGGCTATATGGTGGACGTGTACTGGAAAAAGATCGAGGCGGACTACAGTCTGGAGAAGACGGCGCTGTTTCTGAGCTTCTTCCCACAGATCATGGAAGGACCGATTTGCCGTTACAGCGATACGGCTGATACTTTATATAAGAAGAGTCCTCTGAAACTGGAAAATCTGCAGCATGGAAGTCTGCGCATTGTCTGGGGACTATTCAAGAAAATTGTCATAGCAGACCGCCTGGCTGTAGTAGTAAAGACTGTCTTTGACAGTTATGCCGATTATCATGGCATTATCATCGTTGTTGCGGCACTGGCCTACACGATTCAGTTGTATATGGAATTTTCCGGCGCTATCGATATGGTCATCGGCACAGGCGTTATGTTTGGCGTTAAACTGCCTGAGAATTTCCGTCAGCCGTTTTTTGCAGAAAATGCATCAGGGTTCTGGCGCAGATGGCACATTACCCTTGGCGTCTGGTTCAAAGAGTATATTTTCTATCCGGTATCTGTTTCCAAGATAGTGAAAAAATGGAACCGGTATGGCAGGAAAAATGTGGGGAAATACTGGACCAAGATTGTTACTTCGGCGGTGGCACTCTTCCCGGTCTGGCTGTGCAACGGTATTTGGCACGGACCGAGATGGAGTTATATTTTCTATGGAATGTACTATTTTACGCTTATCATGATCGGGATTTTGCTGGAGCCAATACGCAAAAAAGTATTGCAGACCCTGCACATCAATCCCAAGCAGTTGTGGTATCGGGCACTGCAATTTGTGAAACTCATGGTTATTGTAATCACAGGTGAATTGTTCTTCCGGGCAGACAGCCTCCGCATTGGAGTGCGTATGTTCCGCAGTATCTTTCAGGACTTCCAGCCATCTATCCTGTTTGACGGTAACTTGCTTAATCTGGGCATTGACAATCTGGATTTCATGGTAATTCTGGTGGGCTGTATGATAGTTTTACTGGTTGATTTAATGAAAGAGAAAAAAGTGGCACTGACGGAGAAACTGGAGCATTGGCGGCTGCCTATTCGCTGGAGCGTTTATTATGGCCTGATTCTGGCTGTTATTATATTTGGCGCTTACGGGGAAGGGTATCAGGTGATTGATTTGATCTACGCCGGATTTTGAGGTAGAACATGAAAAAAATAAGAACAATTATCTTTGTAGCGCTGCTGATAGGTATTTTATTCGGAATTTCGGGAGTCATTAATCACGTCTATCTGAAAAAGAGCAATATGGTGACCGGAAGAGAGGAAAACCTGGCAGGACTGCAAAAGGAAGAGGACAATACCATAGACCTGCTGGTCCTTGGGGACAGCGAAAGTTATACATCCATCTCGACCATGATGTTGTGGAAGGAAGATGGAATAAGTAGTTATATTGGTGCTCAGTCGGGCCAGCAGATACAGGAAACATATTATATGCTGAAGCAGGCACTGCAGACACAAAAGCCCAAGTTGGTTATGCTGGAGACCCATGTGCTCTTTCGGGACAATGCGGGCATGGATGCATACCGCAGTGTAATGGAAGAAAACGCCATGTATCATTTTTCGGTATTCCGGTACCACAATATATGGAAACGCCTGCTCAGCAGTAATATCGGGGATGACCGGCAGTTTTTTAAAGGATTCCGGGTACGGGACAGTGTGGCACCCTACGATGGAGGCGACTACATGCAGGAGACCACTGTGAAAAAGCAGATGACTGGGTTTGTGAAAAATTATCTGCAGCAGATCATTGATATCTGCAAAGAAAATGATATCCCGATTCTTTTTTACAGTGCACCTTCCCCGGTAAATTATAATTATCAGAAGCATAATACCCTGATAGAATACACAGAAAATGCGGGTATACCATATGTTGACCTCAATATGATGACCAGTGAACTGGGTATTGACTGGACCAAAGACACGCTGGACCATGGGGATCATCTGAATATTTATGGGGCACAGAAGGTAACGAAGTATATGAGAAAATATCTGGAAGAAAACTATAACCTTCCAGATCACAGGGGACAGCAAAAATATAAAGACTGGGACGTTCTTGAGGATCAGTATGAAAAAAGATTGCTTACTCTTAAGGTTTAGTATTATGATGTAACTATTCAGGACGGCAGACGGATCTGTGACCTGCTGTTTTGAATAGTTTTATTTGGATAAAGAGGTAGATGGTGTGGAAAAGGAGTAGCGTAAATGAGTATGGCAAATGTGTTGATTATTGAAGATGATGAGGATATCCGTGAGGGTGTGCGTATCCTGCTGGAGAGCGAGGATTATGCGATCACGGAGGCCGAAAATGGCATGAAAGGGTTGGAGGCATTGCGGGAGGATACGGATCTGGTAATCCTGGATGTTATGATGCCAGGAATCTCGGGGCTGAAGACCTGTGAGGAAATTCGGAAGAAATCTTTTGTGCCGGTATTATTTCTGACTGCCAAAGCCCAGGAATCAGACAAGCTCATCGGTCTTATGGCTGGTGGGGATGATTATCTTGCAAAGCCATTTTCCTACTCGGAACTGCTGGGAAGGGTCAAGGCTCTAGTGAGGCGATATCAGGTATACCGGGGCAAGAGCGATGACGCAGATCAGACAGGACGCCATATTTGTATGGCAGGTGTTGATATCAGCGAAGATTTTAATGAGGTCATCATAGGCGGTAAGCAGATCGAATTGTCGGATATTGAATATAATATCCTGTTGCTGCTTATGCGCTACCCGCGGAAAATTTTCTCTGCGCAGAATATTTATGAGAGCGTCTGGAATGAACCTTATTTTTACAACTGCAACAGTACGGTCATGGTACATATCAGGAAACTTCGTGTGAAAATAGAGGAGGATCCCCAGAATCCAAAGTATATTACAACCATCTGGGGAAAGGGGTATCGATTTGAAGATTATAGGGAGTAAAAAGACATCCATCTATATGGAACTGCTGAAACTGCTGTTCATAGGTTTTATCGTAGCAGGCAGTTTTCTGGTTCTGATGAATCTCAGCACAAATTATCTTATGGACCGGTATTTTGAGAATACATCTTTTCAGCAGAAAAAGAATGATGAAAAGATGGAAAAACTGCAGGATTATGTGACGAAAAATCATGTGATGAGCAATGACAGTGCCACATTGAGTAAGTGGATTAAAAAAAATAATCTTGCATACCTGCAGGTGTTTTTGAACGATATGCTTCGCTATGATTCCAGTTATACGACGGATGAAAACGGCGAGGAATGGGAAGTGACGCAGGAGGACTATTTTGCCTGGGAAGAATATTATACCATCATCTTTGCAGACGGGGAGGCAGATGTTTTTTCTTCAGGTATATCGTTGAGTTCATATTATAATTATGCGCTGCTCATACAGGTGGTTCTGGCTTTTGTGATCTTTATTTTCATTGTGATGATGGGCATCCGAAAGACCATGGCTTATATCTGTACGCTCAATGATGAAATCAAAATTCTGGAAAGCGGAGAGCTGGAACGCCCCATTACTATAGAGAGAAATGACGAATTGACGGAGTTGGCCCAGGGGTTAAATGAGATGCGGCTCTCTTTCCAGGCACAGTTGGACCAGGAAAACTATCTCACCAGTTCCCACAAAAAACTGGTGACGGAAATGTCCCATGATCTGCGGACTCCTCTGACGTCCCTGCTGATTTACACGGAAATATTGAAACAGAATAAGGGCTTAAACCCGGAAATTCTGGAAAAGTACACGAAGAAAATTGATAAGAAGGCCCATCAGATCAAGACGATATCCGATAATATTTTCGAATATTCGCTGATCAGTTCCCATATGGATGTGGAACTGGATGAGCCACAGCCTATTCAGGCAGTATTCTACGATCTACTGTCTGAATTCACCGGCTATCTGAAGGCCCAGGGGTATGCGGTGACCTGCAATCTGGACTGGAAAGCCTGTAAAGTGCGGATTAATTCCGATTATCTGATTCGTATCATGGACAACATGGCTTCTAATATCGTAAAGTATGCGGATAAGGAAGCACCTATCGAGATCAATACAATGAATCAGGACAACATGACCGGAATCTCCATAAAAAATAAGATTAGCGATAAAGAATGCGTGGAAGTCAGTACCCAGATCGGCCTGCATAATATTAAGAATATGATGGAAAGCATGGGTGGGCTAATGAATATTGTGAAAGACGAAGACACCTTTGAGATTGACCTGCTGTTTAGGGTAGATGCGCATGTTTAGCATGATGTCAGGATAACCGCTTGATTGCGAAAGGAGCAAAAACATTTTTATATGTTTTGCTCCTTTTTGGTGCTAAAAAATGTTCATAGGAATGCACGTGCGCGAATCTGAAAGTGAGTGTAAAATTTTCAATAATATGATATATTTTATATAGAATATGCAGAACTTAAGGTTTTGTGGTCGCGAGTGTACGCGTATTGGAAGAGAATATGGTGGGTGGGGCAGAGAGAAGAAAAGTAAGTTGCTCTGCCCCATATTTCAGAATAGGGGCGCCATGAGGCAGGCAATGGGACATATACAAAGAAATTAGTATGCCATGCCCCGCTATTACAGATAAACGGGGCATAGTGAATGGAAAAAACTATCTATGCCCATTCGATGGATAAAAAGAATGAAAAAATAGATAGAAACATGGATTATGGGGCATGGAGTGGAAGAAAGAATGTATATGCCCCATAGAAAAAAGATAAAGGCGGTATCGTTATGGAGATAAAAGATTTGGAATATTTCAGGGTGGTCTGTGAGCAGAAAAGCATCACAAAGGCGGCTTCTTATTTATATATTTCCCAGCAGGGGCTTAGTAAGATTATCAAAAAAATTGAGAAGGAATTAAATACTACGCTGCTGGAGCGGACTACAGCAGGGATTCGTCTGACGCAGACAGGGGAGTATTTGTATGAGCAGATACCGGAATTGTTAGATCGATATAGTTCGATATGCAATGAGATCATCTGCATGGAGCAGAGCCAGAATCATGAGATTGAACTGCTGTCTTCTTACGGGATGATACGACTGGTGACGCCAGAATGCCTGGATGCGTTTCGGAAGGAGTATCCACAGATCAAACTGGTCTGCCATGAGTATCCGGACCGGGAGGTTGAGCGGAGATGGGCGCAGGGGCAGGGGAATGCGGCATTTCTGGTGGGAAATAATCTGGTTGATTTCCCGCGGGCAAAGCAGTTGGAAAAGTTTGAGATAAAATTACTTGTGAATAAAGCACATCCGCTGGCAGCGCGCACCGGTGCGCGTATGGAAGATCTGGAAAATGAGCGGCTGTATCTGGAGAGTACGGAATTTAATATTCATACACTGATCGTTGAAAAATGCAGGGCAGCAGGCTTTGAGCCGGATATTGCTTTTGAGACAAGCGGATTCAGTCTCTGTCATAAGATGGTGCAGCAGAATAAAGGCATATCGATAACCGTCGATTTCATATTTGACGATATGACTTCCGATGATCTTGTTATGATACCGTTTGAGGACGAACCTCTGTATTGGATCACGTATATGATGATACGGGAGGGGAAGAGCGATATTGCGGATGTGAAACTTTTTGGTGATCATGTCTGGAATTGGCAAATGGAGATACAGAAGAATCATATTAAGAGATGAGGAGTGCCAGAACTCATACAACAACACAGATGCGCAGGAGTAGACGGACAGATTGGATCCCTAGGGATTGATAAAGTTTTCACAACATATAGTTGTCGACTGACAATAGGTTGGTGTTTCATTCATGAAAAGTTTCATGTTATGATGATAAGGATACAATTATAAGGTACCGGGCAGAGTGTGCCAGAACAGAGTGGATTCCGAAGGTTCGAGATTCTCAGGAGACAGAATCCGCAGGTATCGCAATCATATGGAAAGCGGAGGCGTTTGCAGTGAGTGATTTGAGTGGTAATACAGTCATGACATCAGATGAGTTATATACAAAAACAATGGAACTTGATCAGAAGAAGATTACATTTGGAAATTACCATGGGAAACCATTGGAATGGAAGGTGATCCTGACACATGGAAATCGTTGTCTGATCCTGGCAGAAAAGCCGGTGGATTATATGTACTTTCATCCGGAGCGGGAAGAAATCGCATGGAACAACTGCTCTCTGCGCAAATGGCTCAACAGGCAGTTCCTGGAAGAAGCATTCACACTTCAGGAACGCATGATGATCCTTATATCAAAGCATGCCTGTAATACGGATCCCCGCTGGGATCACGAGAATGGACCGGATACCAAAGACAAGGCTTTTGTGTTCAGTTTGAAAGAGTTGGAAGAGTACCTTCCGAAGAAAGAAGACCGCGCCATCGGTGAATGGTGGTGGCTTCGCGGCCATGGCTGCAGCAATCTGAATCAGCAGGCAGTCTACGAGGATGGAACCGTCTATGTTAATGGCGTTTCCAGCAATTCTGCAGAAGTAGGCGTCCGTCCGGCCATGTGGATACGGTTGAATAAGCAGGTGAAACTGTAAAATAGAATACCAAGAGTAAAAGGGTAAAACATGCATGTTGTTTTGCCCTTTTTTAGATTGGGCAAGTAGCAGTGCTGTGTTTGGGCAATAGAGTAACAAATCTCGAGGTACTTATTCCATGACCACCAGTGCATAGGTGCGGGAGGAGAATACGCGGCTTTCGAAAAAGTCTTCGAAGGTGGTGCAGTCGGTGGAGTCACCTTCTATGGAATTAAAGAAACGAAATTGATTTTCAGCAGCCCGGAGATAGGCTACCAGGTGGGGTGTGCGCTCGTTGTCTATGTAGCGCAGGATACCTGCATGGCTTCTCCGGGTTTCTTTTATGATTTTATTTCTGCCCTGTACCAGTGTGAATGGGATGGAGCGGGCGGTGAGATACTCCATAAGCATCTTCCGGGTGGTGCCAAGCATGCCGCGATGGGGCAGGATGGAAGTCATTTCCTGATTGATTTCTTGGGCGGTGACTTTGTAATCCAGTGCCCGCAGCAGGTTAAATGCAGCAATCCAGCCGCAGCCATTGTAGGAAGAATCGAAACGCCCGTAAGGATAATCGGTGGTAAAACGCTGGTCGATAATGTAGCCGTCTGTGGAAAAAGCCTGTGTACTCATGATGAAAGACCTCTTTTCTATAAATATTGTGTAATAATAATTGCTGTTTTTGAAAATGTAGTGTAATGATTATAATCGCTATTTTTTAAAATGTAGTGAATTGAATAGAACTATTTTACCGTGGCATTATGGAACAGTCAATCTTTTGGAGGTTTATCCAGTATTTTGCTGAATTGTGCTATGGGAAAATAGCATCAAGCCGGATGATCTGTATGTGGGGTGCGAGGTAAGAATCAAGGTGGAATGGTGGGTGCGGACTATGGAGAAAATCACATCACATGTAGAAATAGATTTAACTTCTATGCCTTGATTGTGGCTGGAATTGTGGTAATATAGAAATGTATTGATTTGAAAAAAGTAAATCACAGGAAGTACTCATGAAAATATTATAACTGCTCAGGACTGTGATCGGTGTGGACTGTGGAGACGTGAATGCATTGAAGAAGAGGGATTATACGGCAAAGGCATATGAACTGGAAAAAATTTATAATAGTAAAAGGAGAGATTAGAAATGGAAAAATCAAAGGTATATTTTTGTGATATGCATACAACAGGGGATAGGAACCTGTTGCAGAAACTGGAAAATCTTATGAAAAAGGCCGGGATTGAAAGCATAGATTTCAAAGAGAAATTTGTTGCAGTAAAGATGCATTTCGGCGAACCGGGCAATCTGGCTTATCTTCGCGCGAATTATGCAAAGGTAGTTTGCGATTATGTGAAGAAACTGGGCGGCAAGCCTTTTGTGACGGACTGCAATACGCTCTATGTGGGCGGCAGGAAAAATGCGCTGGATCATCTGGACAGTGCATACACCAATGGCTACAATCCGTTTATGACCGGTGTACATACGATTATAGCAGACGGCCTGAAGGGGACAGAGGAACATCTGGTACCGGTGGAAAATGGAGTTTATGTGAAAGAGGCTAAGATCGGAAGTGCGATCATGGATGCGGACATTGTTATTTCACTGACACATTTCAAGGGTCATGAACTGACTGGATTCGGGGGTGCGCTGAAGAATCTTGGTATGGGTGGCGGTTCCCGCGCAGGTAAGATGGAAATGCACAGTGCCGGAAAACCACAGGTGACCCAGGAGAATTGTATCGGATGTGGAAAATGTCAGAAGATATGTGCCCACGGCGCACCAATCATCACGGAGGGCAAGGCTCATATCGACCATGATAAATGTGTTGGCTGTGGACGCTGTATTGGTGTCTGTCCGAAAGATGCGGTGGAGGCGGCTTTCGATGAGGCCAATGATGTGCTGAACTGCAAGATTGCCGAGTATTCTAAGGCTATTGTACAGAACAGGCCAAACTTCCATATCAGTATGGTTGTGGATGTGGCCCCATTCTGTGACTGTCATGCAGAAAATGATATTGCCATCGTCCCGGATGTGGGAATGTTCGCATCCTTCGACCCGGTTGCCCTGGACATGGCATGTGCAGACGCAGTTAATAAACAGCCGGCACTTCCGGGCAGTCTGCTGGAGAAACACGGACATGATCATCATGACCATTTCACGGATGTATCACCGGAAACAAACTGGATTTCCGCATTGAAACACGGTGTTGAGATTGGGCTTGGAAGTATGGAGTATGAATTGGTAGAGATTTAAGAGAATGAGTTGATTATGTGAATTTGATGAAGAAAGGTGCTTCGCATGTGGCGATTTTAGCTGCGTGTGAGGCACCTTTTTAATTGCTGGATCTGATTTTTGAGGGAAAATTTGATTTATTATGGGCCAGTAATCGAAAATCCGTCGCGGGACCGTAAGATGAGTGGAAAAGTACGGTCTGGTGGGAGGAAAGTTGCTATGGGACCGTAAGGTAAGCGGAAAAGTACGGTCTGGTGGGAGGAAAGTTGCTATGGGACCGTAAGGTGAGCGAAAAAATACGGGCTGTCAGGAGGAAAGTTGCTATGGGACCGTAAAGCAAGCGAAAAAGTACGGTCTGGTAAGGGGAAACTTGCTATGGAACCGTAAGGTGACCGAAAAAATACGGGCTGTCAGGAGGAAAGTTACTATGGGACCGTAAAGCAAGCGAAAAAGTACGGTCTGGTAGGCGGAAATTTGTTGTGGGACCGTAAAGCAAGCGAAAAAGTACGGTCTGGTAGGCGGAAATTTGTTGTGGGACCGTAAAGCAAGCGAAAAAGTACGGTCTGGTAGGGGGAAATTTGTTGTGGGACCGTAAAGCAAGCGAAAAAGTACGGATTGGTAGGCAGAAATTTGTTGTGGGACCGTAAAGCAAGCGAAAAAGTACGGTCTGGTAGGAGGAAAGTTGCTATGGGACCGTAAGGTAAGCGGAAAAGTACGGTCTGGTAGGCGGAAACTTGTTGTGGGACCGTAAGGCGAGCGGAAAAGTACGGTCTGGTAGGCGGAAATTTGT
>JAQUWF010000054.1 GCA_028692975.1 Lachnospiraceae bacterium | reverse complement strand
TTGTCCTTATTAATAAGGACGGTTCGTTTCATTAATCTCTTTTGAATCTTCGAGTAATGTGTTTCACTGTTCAGTTATCAATGTTCATCTGTTTCGTTTGTGTTGTTTCTGTGTCAGACGCAACTTTGATATAATATCATGTGCGGTCTTTCTTGTCAACACTTTTTTGATTCTTTTTTATTTTTTCTTTTTCAGAACACGGTTCGCATTCTTACAAAGAAGTCCACCCTTTTTGCGGGTGGACTTAAATAATAGCATTTTCATCATTTTATGTCAATAGATTTCCAGATATTTTTTTAATTAATTTTAACCTGTATTTTACCAGCATCAGGCTATGCCCAGAAAGCCTGGATCAGCGTGCCTGCAACTGCGGAAATCACATACAGTAGTCCTACTATTTTCAGATTGTCGCGGATCCTTCTATGACCGGAACGAAATAGCACCGCAAGCCCTACACCGGCACTTGAACACAACCCGCCCACAGCGCTGCCGAAGGTGATGCCTCCTGCCAGATAAAGTTCTGTGATCATAACGGACGCACCGCAATTCGGTATGAGCCCTACCAATGCAGCGATCCATGGCTGCAAAACAGTATTGCCCATGCAGAGTCTCTGCAGTGAATCCTGTCCAACCCCATCGATAACCAGGTTGATAACCGTAGTAAAAATCAGCAGGAACAGAAACAGTCTCAGTGTATGTCGAAGGGCCGACAGCCATACAGAGTCTTCCTCATCACAATCGCAGGTATGTTCTATTATAACGGTCCTATCTTTTCCGCGGTTCTTCCATTTCAAATACAAGTCAATGCCGTATCCGGCAATCACGCCGATGGCGATTTTTACGCCCAGCAGGCGCAGCACTTCCGATCCGGCACTGAGGTTTCCGATAAGAATCAGAACCGCTTCATCCGAAGTAGATAAGAAAACCGCCAGCAGCGTGCCCAGGCTGATAACACCTGCAGAAAACAGATTTACTGCCATAACAGAAAATCCACATTGCGGAACACACCCCAGCAGTGCCCCCAAAAGTGGTCCCTCTGCGCGGCCCCGGCTTAAAATCCGCTGCATTTTCATAGCGCCATGGTGCTCTACCAGTTCCATTATCGCAAATGCCACATAAAGAAACGGCAGCATGACTGCCGAATCCTTCAGCGCATCCAGAAAAGCTTCTAATAAAATCATTTTTCCCCTGTCCTTCTCACTGACTATGCGACCGCACTTTTTATCATGCTCATGACAAACTGCATAATCAAATTATTATCATATAAATAGGTCAATATATTATCTCTGTTAATTTCCTGCATGGCAGATGCACCGAAGGCAGTATTAGCCAGCGCTGTGACAATCAAAAAGAAGATCCAGATCAGAATCAGGCCCTGCACCGTCCCAAGCAGCAGACCGCCGACCCTGTTGATGCCTCCCAATACGGGAAGTTTCGCAATAAGATTTAAAAAATGTGTAGCTATCACAATCAGAATAATAGACACGACCAAGGATATCAGTATGGCGATACCGTAAACAATCCAGGCGGCTATGTAATCAGCCACATAGGTACTTGCCACGTCCGTTGACAACACGGCGCCCAAAAGACCACTATTATCTTCCAGCATGCCCTGGACCGATTCCGGAAGCGGCAGATTTTCAATAAGTCCCTTCACCCCTTCTGTATTGTCTCCGTCCTGACTCCATTTATCCTGCAGCGCCTCCGTGCACTGCTTCGCAACCTTATCATGCAGATTCGTATGCTTCGATAATACGGTATTGACCGTAGGACTGATAGCAGCCGTAAGTGCAAATACCAATATTAAAAACACCATAGATATCGCCGTCCGGATCAAACCCCTTCGAAATCCATTCAAGGCAATAAGAAGCCAGAAAATCAAAACTGTAATACACAGCCAACTCATGAATACTCTCCTTTTAATAACCTGGTAAATGTCTAATCATTTACTTTAACTTAATTGTTTCGATGGACCCATTCAGCACCATCATATAACGATTGTTCCGTATTTTCATAATCTCGGTAATCTGGCCCTCCTCCACATTACCGGTGAATTTCTCTACACCATGAAGACTAAAAACAGAAATCTGGGTGCCATTGTTCATGATAATCTGATCTCCGCTGAATTTCACTTCATCATATACAATATCAAATCCCTGTTCAAATATCTGTTTTCCGCTGGCATTGTATACTTCCATACGGAATTTGTGATCTTCCGTCGCACTCTTAAACACAAACCCAAGATAAGAATCATTATGAAAAGCACTGACTATCTCGTCAGCAAACTGTATCGTCTTCGACTCTTCCGGTGTCTGGCTGCCTTTAAACAGAGTGAACCCATCTTCCCGGAATGCGACTGCCGTATTCCCCTCCAGATACGCCACCTGCGGAACGAGAACACCGGAATACCGGAAACCGCTCACCAGATTATCCTCCTTGCTCTGACCTGCGTCTCCGAAATTATAAAACGCCATGTATGTGCCCGTGGTATCTCCATCTACCACAAGAAAACTAACACCCAAAACCATACCATTTTTCGAAATGTCAATATCCACCGGATATCCTGGCGTGGTGATGCCTGTGGAACTGGACGCGATCACGCTGCCAGTGCTTGTATAATAATTGATCCAGGTCGTCTCTCCATCCTCAAGAATCGCCGCCACGGCTCCCTGAGAAGAAACCCTGGCTTTGATGATCGGCAGTTCCGTCTTGAAGGATCCCAGCGGTCCTTCCCCATTAAAGACTTCCACGCCCGTACCGTTTTTCTCATAAACAACTCCCGCATCGCCACATATATCCGCCACAGGATTGCTTATCTCATAGGTATCATTCCAGATGGTCTTGTCCGTTTCGGAGGTCAGCGATGCGCCATCATTGCTGTAACGCAGCACATTGTTTCCTAACTGCAGGTAATTTGTAGCACTGGAATCTGTTTTCTCCACAGTACCTGTCACAGAATAAGAATTATACTTATGATGAATGACAAAATAGCGCACCAAAATCACAGCCAGTAAAATTACGGCTATGACTATGGCTATTTTTATATAACGTTTCCGTTTGTTTTTTTTGATGGTGGCCCGGTAAGCTTCCAGATCATCTGTGGGAACCTGCTCTTCCTTAAACAATCCCAAAAACTTACGCCACATATTTTTTATCTTTTCCATGTGGGTATTATAACACGCTCTTTTAGGGAAGTAAAATTTTTTCTCCAGGATAAATAATATCCTCCGGTGACATATTGTTCAGCCGGCAGATATCCGCCACCTCAAAAATGCTCCCATAATACCGGTAACTGATCACATTCAGCGTGTCTCCTTCCTTTATGGTGTAAGTCGCATAATCCCCTGTGTTTCCGGCAGTTGTCTCTGCTGATTCAGGTGTCTCGGTGGGGATCGGCGTTTCCGTGGGGACCGGTGTTTCCGTTGCGACAGGAGTTTCCGTCACAGCGGGCGCCTCTGTTGTCTCGGGGGCCTGCGGCGTTTCCGTGACCGTGGGGACCTCCACAGTCTTTGGCGATGGTGCACCTGTGGCCTGCGTTGTTTCTGACTTGTCCAGGATCCCCAGCACTTTCTCTGAGGTGGCCTCTATATTTTCCCGCAGTCCCTGCAGCTGCGGAAACCGATTCATAAAGGACATGCCCACCCCCAGCGCAGCCACCACCAGGCAGGCACTGGCTGCATACAGGAATTTATTGTTTCGCTTTATTTCTTTTTCTTCTTTTTTATCCGCGATTATCTTTCGAAAATCTTTTACCGCTTTATCGCAGACCACGCCCTGCACTTCAATAGATTCATTGCGGTTGCTCTCCACCAGATACTCCTGCATGGGTTCGTTTCTTTCATAATAAACGTAATAACCCATCTGCCGTTCCAGTTTGTCCTGATGATACCAGAAGAAGGCCTCGTCCCGTTCTTCCGGTTCCAGCAGAAGCAGTACCTTCCCACGTTCCTCGAAATAGGTGCGGTGGGCACGATAGATATCGTCTGTTATTTTTACCGGCATATCCGGCGCAGATAAATACCAGCCTACGATCTCCTGGCTGGGAAAATATTTCTTTTTCTGTTCGCTGGCTTCTCCCCATACCGCGTCCGTAAACGGAAGCCCGTCCGCGATAAGAAACGCACTTTTGATAAACACATACAAAATACCGTCTTTCCAATAATGTTTTCCCAGAAGCAGGCATACGCGGCTCTTGCTTTCCGCATCCTCCTCCATAGGATACAGATAGGTATAAGCATAATCTTCTATATATATCTTACAGTCCGCCGGCACTTCACCGATTTGTCTCACGTTTCTCGGCACGCAGAAATACTCCTCTTTTCCCACGGTTGTCTTTTTCTCCTGATTATTCAAAATCTCGATCATACACGCCACCCCTTTTTAGAAAATATCGTAGCATTTTTCCCATGCGGAATCTGACATTTTATGGGAAGGATCACGCAATAGTTTTCGACAAATGGGGCATACTCTTCCTATGAAAAAATATTATGATGCAAAAAGGGCCCAAACGCCCATGGATTTACAAAATGCAATCGCTGACTTACGCAACCTGTTCCACGGTCCCTGGACCGGGGTCGTGTTTTTGTGTATCGGGACTCACCGTGTGACCGGTGACGGTCTCGGTCCTCTGACAGGTACACTTTTGCACCGCCTGACCGGCGGCCATGCCACAGTCTACGGAACACTGCAGCACCCCCTTCACGCCTGCAATCTGGAATCGCAGATGGTGCACGTAAAAAAGAAGCACCCCGGCGCTCTTTTGGTTGCCGTAGATGCTTCTCTTGGTCGTTCTTCTTCGATTGGATATATCACTGTCGCTTCAGACAGCCTGTTGCCCGGAGGCGGCATGGGTAAAGCCCTGCCCGCCGTAGGGCATATCTCCGTCACTGGTATCGTTGGCCCGCAAAACCGTCATCCCTACCGCGTGCTCAGGAGAACACCCCTGTTTCGGACGGCTCTTCTTGCTCATCAGATCGCGCAAGGTCTGCGAGGCGTTTGGCATATGCCTCCCGTGCCTGCCGTTTGGGAAGTTTGTGATAGTGCTCCACAAATTCACAGAATCCGCAGAACTTATCCGTGAAGGTCATGATAACGCCTTCCGCGGTCGTAGGGGGTATCACCGTCATGGGCCACATATGCTTTTTCATGATATCCTCTTCTTCCGGGGTAATATCGAAATATTTCTTTGCATTATAAATAGCCGTCCCCGGATGGGTCATGGCATGGAATTTGTCCCCCGTCTTGGCCTGGTGCAGTCTCCAGTCATATAGAAAGAGATCATGTACCATACCTGCCCGGGCAGCCGCCCGGGCATCCAGATGGAAGAAGCGGCATATCCGATAATTATAATAAGCCACATGGACACAATGCCGATAGCAGTCCGTACTGCTGTGATGAATATAATTCTTCATCCTCTGCACGTAGGGATGCTGCAGCATATCCTTGATGCACTCGTAGAATTCCCGGTCCGCTTCCTGTTCTTTTTTATTAGATAAACGCTTTGATTTTGCCATAGATACCGTCTGCATCCAGTCCGTATTTTGCAAGTAATGCTACTGCAGGGCCAGACTCTCCAAATACATCCTCAACACCGATCTTCAATACAGGAGTAGGGGCATTGGCAGAAAGACAGTCACACACTGCGCTTCCCAGACCGCCGATCACGGAATGTTCCTCAGCGGTAACTACTTTGCCGGTCTCTTTTGCTGCTGCGATGATCAGTTCTTCATCTAACGGTTTGATGGTATGAATATTGATAACCTTCGCTTCTACGCCTTCTGCTGCCAGTTTTTCTGCTGCTTCCAGAGATGCTGCCACACAAAGTCCCGTAGCCACAATGGTCAGATCCTTGCCTTCTCTTAAGACAATACCTTTGCCTACTTCGAATTTATAATCCGGCTTGTCATTAATGACTGGGGTTGCCAGCCTGCCGAAGCGAAGGTATACAGGGCCATCCATCTCATAAGCTGCCTCTACGGCCGCCTTTGCTTCCACGTCATCGGAAGGATTGATAATAGTCATGCCCGGAATGGTTCTCATTAATGCAATATCTTCATTACATTGATGTGTCGCACCGTCTTCACCAACAGAAATACCTGCATGCGTCGCGCCGATCTTCACATTCAAATGTGGATATCCCACAGAGTTGCGAACCTGCTCAAAAGCACGTCCTGCCGCAAACATAGCGAAAGAACTTGCAAAAGGAACCATACCTGTAGTGGCAAGCCCTGCCGCAATACCAATCATGTTGCATTCTGCGATACCGCAGTCAATATGACGCTCTGGAAAGGCTTTCTTGAATACACCTGTCTTGGTTGCAGCCGCCAGGTCTGCGTCTAATACTACAACATTATCATGCTTCTTGCCCAGTTCTACCAGGGCGTTGCCATAGCTTTCTCTGGTTGCGATTTTCTTTACTTCTGACATAATGATTCACCTGCCTTTTCTAAATCTGCCATAGCTACTGCATACTGCTCATCATTTGGAGCGGTGCCGTGCCATGACGCCTGATTTTCCATGAAGGATACGCCCCTGCCTTTGACTGTCTTCATAACGATAGCAGTTGGCATTCCTTTGGTAGCCTTCGCTTCTGCAAATGCTGCTGCCAGCTGATCCATATCGTTGCCGTCGGCCACATTGATCACATGGAAATTGAACGCTTTGAATTTCTCATCGATAGGATACGGAGAGCATACGTCTGCGATATTTCCATCGATCTGTAAGCCATTGTTATCAATGATAAACACCAGATTGTCCAGTTTTCTTGCACCTGCGAACATAGCAGCCTCCCAAACCTGGCCTTCCTGGATCTCGCCGTCACCGAATAATGCGTAGGTGCGGTAATCTTCGTTTCTTAATTTAGCAGAAAGCGCCATGCCCACTGCCGCGGAACCGCCCTGTCCCAGAGATCCGCTGGACATATCCACGCCTGGAATGTGCTTCATGTCCGGATGTCCCTGCAGGTAAGAACCAATATGACGCAGGGTCAGAAGGTCTTCTACCGGGAAATAGCCACGGTGTGCCAATGTGGAATACAGACCTGGTGCCGTATGACCTTTTGACAATACGAAACGGTCTCTGTCCTCCATCTTAGGATTCTTTGGATCCACATTCATCTCTTCAAAATATAAATAGGTAAAAACATCAGCAGCAGAAAGAGACCCGCCCGGATGACCGGCTTTTGCCGCATGGACAGAACTTACGATCCCTTTGCGGATCTCGTTTGCCATTTTCTGTAATTCCAGTTTTTCCATAATTTCCAACCTTTCTTTTTTGCATAAATACGAACGTCAGAAAAGCAGGCGGTGCAGAATTGCCTGCTAAGGACTGCTTTTCTAATCTATTGTTCTGATTGTTTTCTCACTCCTGAATCATTTCCCTACGGTCAGCGCAGTAAATGTGCAGACCTACCGAATAGTTGTGTTTTATCTATTATTCCCCGAATACTGCTCTGTAATCTGCTGCGAATTTCTCGATACCTGCATCTGTCAGCGGATGTTTGGTCATCTGCTCGATTACGCTATATGGTACGGTAGCGATATCAGCACCTGCCAGTGCACAGTCTGTTACATGGATCGGATTACGTACGCTTGCTGCGATGATCTGTGTATCGATACCAGCAACTGCAAAAATCTCAGCGATCTCAGAGATCAGATCAACACCGCGTGTAGAGATATCATCCAGACGTCCAAGGAACGGAGATACATATGTAGCACCTGCTCTTGCTGCAAGCAGAGCCTGGTTCGCACTGAATACCAGAGTCACATTTGTCTTGATGCCTTCTTTGGTCAGAGCCTTGCAGGCTTTCAGCCCTTCTACAGTCATAGGAAGTTTTACAACCATGTTTGGATGAATGGCTGCGATTTCTTTTCCTTCTACGATCATGTCTTCTGCTTTTGTAGTGGTAGCTTTTACTTCACCGCTGATAGCAGCGTCTTCACAGTCTACAATAGAAGCGATCTCTTTGATAACGGTTGCGAAGTCTCTTCCCTCTTTTGCGATCAGGGATGGATTGGTGGTAACACCACAGATAACTCCCATATCGTTTGCTTTTTTGATATCCTCTACATTTGCTGTGTCAATAAAAAATCTCATTTTAAATCCTCCTCTAAGGTTTGATATGTACTTGATACTTTCAGTATACCATGATGAAAGGCATCGTCAATGGGTTCCTGTTTTATTAATAAATATTTTTATTAATAATTCGTTTTTTATTAACTTTTATTTTGCTTTTCATAATGAGAAATACATATTTTTCTCTTAAATAAAGGCTTTGTCAAATCATCCATTCGAAAATTATTAGTAATATTATTAATTCCCTTATTTATTTTTCATTTTCGCATAGCCTGTAGATCTGCGTTTGATCAGGCAGGGTTCATACTCAATATGATAGACACTATTGGGATGTTCTCCCGTCCCGGACTGCTTTCTTTCCTCGATCTTTTTCAGGATGATTTCACAGGCATCCTTGCCCTTTAGAGGCACATAATGCTCTATGGTCGTCAGGGAAACACCCTTCAGCCTGGAAAAAAGCGTATTATCGCAGCCAATGACTGAAACATCACCCGGTATCTTATACTTTTCTTCCAGCAGGGCGTCAATGATCCCAAAAGCAATCATGTCATTCAGCCCCGCAAAGGCCGTAATGCTCTTATCTTTATGAATCAGCTGTTTGGTCAGCTGATACCCCACCTTGTATTCGGAATCCACCGTGGGGAGCGAGTCCTCTTCCCTGCTGCGATCCATACACACGGTCACCCCATCACCCAGTCCAGATTCCTCGAATTCCTGTACAAATCCGTCAATACGTTTGGACCGCTGCAGCTGGCGGTCTGTGAGAGGCACTGTGATAAAGGCCACATGGCGATGTCCCAGATCGATGAGATGCCGTGCCATGATGCGGCCCGGCTTTGTATTATTCAAAGCCACCGCATCCAGTTCCCGTATGGTGTCACGATTATTAATAATAACCGTAGGGATATCCCTTGCCAGCTCCCGCACCATATCCACAAAGTCGGGGCTGGGATTTGCCGTAAAGATAATCCCTTCCGGGCGGACGTTCTTCATATGTTTGAGCAGACGCTCCTCCATATTCAGATTCCGCTGGGTATTGCATACGAACACATTATAATTCTTCTCCTTGGCCACCGCCTCTATGCCCTGAAGCAGCGTCACATAATAAGGGTTGGTAAGCGTTGGGCAGACTACGATAATCTGTTTGGCCTGATTGCTGCTTTTGCGTAGCCTCTGTTTCGGCACATGGTAGCCCAGATGTGCAGCTGCCGCCTCCACCCGGGCAATGGTCTCCTTGGAGAAAGATACATTATACTTTTTGTTCAGCACCATGGATACCGTAGCCTGTGACACGCCAGCCTCCCGGGCCACGTCCACGGAAGTCACCTTGTTTTTCTTCATATGATTACTTACTTCCCTTTACAGTTCTACACGGCCTTCCAGCGCGCGCAGAAGTGTCACTTCATCGATGTACTCCAGGTCTCCGCCCACCGGCACGCCACTGGCGATACGGCTTACTTTGATTCCTGTAGGTTTGATCAACTTGCTGATGTACATGGCTGTAGTCTCACCCTCCAGGCTGGAATTGGTCGCGATAATGACTTCCTCCACGTCCCCCTGCAGTCTTTGCATGAGTTCCCTCAGTTTGATATCATCGGGACCGATGCCCAGCATAGGAGAAATCGCCCCATGGAGGACATGATACACGCCCTCATATTTGCCAGTCTTCTCATAGGCAGCCAGATCCCGTGTAGTCTCCACCACCATGATGGTCTTGGGATCACGCTTTGGATTGCTGCAGATGGGACAAAGTTCCTGGTCGGTCAGGGTAAAACACTGTTTGCAGTAGCGCACATTATTCTTGGCGTCTGTCAGCGTATTCGCCAGCGCACCCACCTGTTCCTTCGGCATGTTTACAATATGAAACGCCAGCCGCTGTGCGGATTTGGTTCCGATGCCTGGAAGTCGGGATAGCTGCTCGATTAATTTGCTGATATAACCACTAAAATAATCCACCTAAGCCTCCCATGCCTCCGGTCAGTTTCGCCATAACCGCTGCGTTTTCTTCTTCCATTTTGCGCAGTGCTTCATTGGTTGCTGCCATGATCAGATCCTCCAGCATCTCAATGTCGTCCGGGTCCACCACCTCTTCTGTGAGTTTTACTTTTGTAATCTCTTTCTTACCGGAAACAGTCACTTCTACGGCTCCGCCGCCCGCTGTTGCAGTGAATTCTTTGTCCTCCAGATTCTTCTGGTTCTCCTCCATCTGCTTCTGCATCTTCTGTGCCTGTTTCATAAGATTATTCATGTTGCCCGGCATCATACCGCCGCCTGGAAATCCACCTCTTTTTGCCATTATGATTCCTCCTCTTCGATTTCTACTTCCATATGAATACTGTTTTTTAATATTTCATCCACGGATATCTCCGCTAAATGCTCATTATTCCCCATGCTGGCCAGACGCATCTCCACTTCCACGGTCTTGCCGATCTGTTTGGCTATGGCCGCTTCCAGTTCCTCTTTGCCCGAAGGCTGATCTACGTAATGCTGTGCCAGGGAATTGGTGAATTCTACATATAATTTGTTCTCGCCTGTATTGCCATTGTATTTGGGAATCGCAGTCATCAGCATACTCTTCAACATGCCTGCGGTCTGCCCAACGATCGTCCGCCACTGGGTCTGTACCTGCTGAATATCTTCCGGAGCCGCCATGGGCGGTTTCTCCTTCGGCTTCGCATCCTGTGCCTGAGCTGCCGTCTGAGGGACGCTGATCCCCTGTGGTGCTGCCTGCAGGATAGCCTGTGGGTTGCTCCGCACGGCCTCTATATCGCGTTCCAGCACCCGCAGCCGGTCCAGAACGGAATCCATGTTGGTCTCCATCTCTGGTTTACATAATTTGATCAGTGCAATCTCCACCAGTACCCTTTTCTGGGTCGCGTAGCGTATTTGATTAGACAATTCTGAGAAGACGCGGATGTAGCGCATAAGCATCTCCACGCCGATCATCTGGCTTTCTTCTTCCAGAAACTTCAACTGTTCTGAGGACACATCCACGGCCTCCGCCGTATTCTCCGAGGTCTTTACCAGCAGCAGATTACGCATATACCAGGTGAAGTCTCCCACGAACTGGGTAATCTCCTTGCCCTGGACGATCATTTCTTCCAGCGTGCGTATGCTCTCCGTCACATTTCCAGCGATCACATGACGCAAAAGCTTGCTGAAGACTTCCGTATCCACGGCTCCCAGAACATCCAGCACCTTATCATAGGTCAGCTCCTGCCCCAGATGAAAAGCAATACATTGGTCCAGAAGACTTAAGGCATCACGCATGGAGCCGTCCGCCGCCTTGGCAATATAGTGCAGGGCTTTTTCCTCCGCCGCCACACCTTCCTTATCCGTCAGGTCACGCAGCTGCCGGGCGATGGTCTCCAGCGATATCCTGTGGAAATCATAACGCTGGCAGCGGGACAGGATCGTCACAGGGATCTTGTGTGCCTCGGTGGTCGCCAAAATGAAGATAACATAAGAAGGAGGTTCCTCCAGCGTCTTCAGCAGGGCATTAAAGGCTCCCGTTGAGAGCATATGAACCTCATCTATGATATATACTTTGTATTTTCCCTGTGTGGGGCGATAAGCCACTTCCTCACGGATCTCGCGGATATTGTCCACGCCGTTGTTGGATGCGGCATCGATCTCGATCACATTCATGGATGTCCCTGCCGAGATAGCCTGACAGGTCGGGCACTCGTTGCAGGGGCTTCCATCTACAGGGTTTTCACAATTCACCGCCTTGGCCAGCACTTTGGCTACAGACGTCTTTCCGGTTCCTCTTGTACCGCAGAATAAATAGGCATGTCCGATCCGCTCTGCTTTGATCTGATTCTTCAGCGTAGTCACTATATGATCCTGACCCTTTACCTCCTCAAAGGTACTGGGCCGGAACTTTCTATAAAGAGCGGTATAACTCATAAAATTCTCCTTTTAATCCTGAGATCAGTCACCAAAGCTAATGCCGATACGTTTGGCCGCTTCCACCGTCTGATCCTTCGGCGTTACCATTTTCAGTTTGCCTGCGCATTCTTCCAACGGAACTTTCTTTATTTTGTCATTAATAATACCAACCATGTAGCCATAATCCTCTTCCAGAATCAATTTTGCCGCATAAGAGCCAAGTCTTGTGGACAGTACACGGTCATATGCACATGGGCTGCCGCCACGCTGTGTATGCCCCGGAACGGTAACACGGATCTCCAGTCCCGTCTCCTTGAAGATCTTGTCTGCAATCTCGTAGGATACGGACGGGAATTTCTTCGCGCGCTCTTCCAGTTTCTTTTTCATATCTTTCTTCGTCAACACTGCATCTTCCTTGGAGATAGCACCCTCTGCCACCGCAAGGATGGTGAAACGCTTGCCTTCTTTGGTTCGTTTATTCAATGCATCGATAATCTTCTCGGTATCGTACGGAATCTCAGGGATCAGGATGATGTCAGCACCACCTGCCACGCCTGCGTGCAGCGTCAGCCAGCCCACCTTATGTCCCATAACTTCCACAATAAACACACGTCCATGGGAAGAAGCTGTGGTGTGAATCTGGTCGATGGCTTCTGTCGCGATATTCACCGCGCTCTGGAAACCAAAAGTCATATCTGTGCCCCAGATATCATTGTCGATCGTCTTTGGAAGATGGATCACATTCAGCCCCTCTTCTCTCAGCAGATTCGCTGTCTTCTGGGTACCGTTGCCGCCCAGGATCACCAGGCAGTCCAGACGCAGCTTGTAGTAAGTCTGCTTCATAGCTTCTACCTTGTCCAGACCCTTCTCATCCGGCACCCGCATGAGTTTGAACGGTTGTCTGGAAGATCCCAGGATCGTACCGCCTCTGGTCAGGATACCAGAAAAATCTTTCGAAGACAACATTCTATAATTTCCATAAATCAGTCCTTTATATCCATCATCAAATCCATAAACTTCTAATTCATCCAGATTATTCGCTAATCCTTTTACTACACCTCGCATGGTTGCATTCAGCGCCTGGCAGTCGCCACCGCTTGTTAACATACCGATCCTCTTCATAATATTGCACTCCATTCACGCTTATTTGAGGTACTCAATTCCCACATAGTTAGATTATACCCCATTATTCCCCTTTTCTCAATAAAAAATAAATCGCAGTTCCATTGACATTTAAAATCAGAACAAGTATAATAAAAGTCCGTGCAGCCGGGGAGTTAGCGGGGCCCTGTACCTACAATCCGCTACAGTAGGGGTGATGCCAATCTGAGGACTGTCTCCAGTGGAGCTGCCCTTTATAAGTGGCGATGACGTTTGGGTCTCGCACAACAGATCTCCGTGAACCGTGTCAGGGTAGGAATACAGCAGCACTAAACGGAATCTTCTGTGTGTTGCGAGGGTGCCTGAACTGAGTTAACTGTAAAGGTAACGTCTGTTGGAACTTTTCGAGGTGCGGCGCACGGAAAAAAATAATGTCATTCCGACTTAGGTTGGAGATGGCTTTTTTTATTGCTTTTTTGCTGACGCAGTTTTCGGAAGAATTCACTGAGCATGGAGGAACACTCTTCCTGCAGCACGTCCCGTTCCACATGGACCTTGTGGTTGAATCCGTCCATTTCCAGAAGATTCAACACAGAACCGGCGCAGCCTGCTTTGGGATTCATACTGCCGATCACCACATTGGTCACCCTGGCCTGGACAATAGCGCCTGCACACATCTGGCAGGGCTCCAGTGTCACATAGAGCGTACACCCTTCCAACCTCCAGTCTCCCAGTTTTTTGCTGGCCTTTCTGATCGCATTCAGTTCCGCATGGGACAGAGTGTTTTTGTCCGTATTGCGGCGGTTATAGCCTCTGGCAATGATCTTTCCTCCGTACACGATGACGCAGCCGATGGGGACTTCCATCAACGCCTCCGCTTTCTTCGCCTGTTTGATTGCCTCTTTCATATATTTCTCATGATCTGTCATGTTTTGTCTGTCCTTTCAAAAACATATTTCTGCTTCCAGTATATCTGCTTTCCCTTGCAAAATCAACGTATAGGGAATAGAATACTCTTATGAGCATACATGGATTAAACAAATTAACTTTATTAGATTTTCCGGGCAAGGTGGCCGCTACGATTTTTCTTGGCGGTTGTAATTTTCGATGCCCTTTTTGCCAGAACAGTGAACTGGTGCTGGATCCTTATTCCCAGCCGGTTATTCCTACTGAAGATATTCTGGCATACTTAAAAAAGCGTCAGGGCCTGCTGGACGGAGTCTGTATCTCCGGCGGAGAACCTACGCTTTATAATGAATTGATTCCTTTGATCCGGCAGATAAAGGAATTTGGTTATCTGGTCAAATTGGACACCAATGGATTCCGGCCAGCTGTTGTTAAAAATCTTGTGGAGGAAGGGCTGATCGACATGATCGCCATGGATATCAAATCTTCACCGGAGCATTATGCCCTGGTGGCTGGTGTGCCTACTTTGGATCTGGTGCCCATACAGCAGACGGTCACCTATCTGCTGGAAGGACACGTTCCATACGAATTTCGCACCACGGTAGTCAAAGAATTGCATTCCGAAGAAGATTTCCGTTCCATCGGACAATGGATCGGCGGATGTTCTGCTTATTATCTGCAGGCGTACAAAGATTCCCCTGAAGTCATGAAGCCTGGATTCTCCAGTTACACACGCGCTGAACTGGAAATATTCCGACAATTGTTGTCCGAGACCATTCCCAAAGTAGAGATACGGGGCATTGACTAGAAAAGTTCAGTGTATCCTGCGGTACCAGTAGCCGAACTGCCCCATCTGCATGCGGGCCGGTTCTGCCGGTTTGAAGTGGGTAAAGCCGAACATATTGGCCATAAATCGTTCCTGATGATCGTAAATCCCCGGAATCCCCAGAACATATTCATCTTCACCTTCTATTCGCCCCAGCATAAGATGGCGGTAACTGTAATATCCATGCAGAAGGAAATTATTATTCCCCAGCATCCAATCCTGCTCCTGAAGATATGTCATATCGGAGGGAGTTATTTTTATGCATTCTACGATTCCCCCATCCGGAAAAGGCTCCATATGGGGGAACTGGCTCTGCATATAGGTCCAGTGTTCCCTGCGCGCACTGTATTGGGGTGGCTCCTCTATATTCTGTGACTCACGCTGCAGCGGTTCTTCCTGCTGCCTTTCCGAAAATTCCATTTTTTCAAGCTGGGATATGGCCTGCTGCATGCCAGACTTAATGGATATTCTTTGTTCCGGCATTTCTGGTGCGACTATTTTCGGGCTGAATCGTTCCTGTTCTGGATCTTCCGGTATTTGGAATGTTGGCAGTTCTGGTTCTGGCCGCTCTGATTCCGGCATTTTCTGTTCTGGTAATACTGATTCTGGCTCTGGTAATTCTGGTTCTGGCTCTGGTAATTCTGGTTCTGGCTCTTCCGATTCTGGCTCTGGCTCTGGTAATTCTGGTTCTGGCTCTTCCGGTTCTGGCTCTTCCGGTTCTGGTTCTAGTTCTTCCGGTTCTGGTTCTTCCAGTTCTGGTTCTTCCGGTTCTGTTTCTTCCGGTTCTAGTTCTTCCGACTCCTGCAATTCCGATTTCTGCAGTTGTGGTATCGATATTTCTAACATGGAGTTTTTCGGTTCCGACGCATTCTGTTGTGGTATCTCTGGTCCTGCTTCCCCTTCGGCTCCCGCTTCCAAGGACACATTTTCCGCAGGCATTTCCTCCGCTTTCTCCTTATGTTCCTCTTTTATTTCTTCAACATAAGGCCGCAATACCGGCCGGGGCACCTCCTCCCCATTCCAGCAGGTTCCGTAAACATGTTTGGGGCCGCGCAGCACCAGGCCGTCCAAATCTTCCAGGGAAAACTGGCTGCTGCCCATATGTACCGCATTAGTTTCTATGCGATAGCGGAACACATCTCCCTGCATCATGCATACGGCCAGGGGCACCAACCTCGTTCCCTTCCCCTCCCGCACGAACCCGGAGATCTCGCACAATTCCCCCTCCAAATCAATCCCACTCAGTTGAAAGTCCATGGAACAATTCCCATTCCGGGCCTCCACCCGCACAAAGCCCCGGTTATTCCCCTTTGTCTCGTCCATATACTCATACACATATGCCACAAATCTTCTATATTTCCCCATAGCATTCCCTCCACATAGACTTATTCCATACAATATATGCGAAGTTTATATTTTTATGCTCTTCTTCCCGTTCCTTATTGGTTTATTGCACATGCTGCATCTGAAAGTGATTCACTAATTATTATTTTTGCTGTCTTTGTATTTGTCTACCAGTGTTTCCGCATCTGCTACAGGATTTGCATCGATCAGACTGCAGATTTCCTTGACAAAATCCTCAGATTCCTCTACATGCTGTGCGATTGTTTTCAGATCAAGTTTCTTGCTGCGCTTCTTCTTTATCATGTGTAAGTAAGCTACCTAACGCGCATGCCTTTGTGCCATACGCCTGCTTTGTAGAAGCCTGCAGAGAGCAGTGCTCCGATGATCCAGCCGAAAGGCCAGGACAGCCAGATACCGTCAGAGCCGAAGAATCCAGACAGGATAAAGGCCAATACTACACGGATGATCAGATCAGAGAAGGTTGTGATCATAAAATATTTCATAGCTCCGGCACCACGCAGGACACCGTCGCAGATGAGTTTCGCGGAAACCGCTACATAGAATGGGGATGCTATGCGCAGGAAAGTAATACCGACCTGGCGCGCCGCCACATCACCGGTATTCATAAAGATACCCATCATGGCATTCCCGAAGAAAAAATACGCTATGGTAAATGGAATAGCCACAAGCAGCATCATGCGCATGCCCACACCAAGCCCTTTCTTCACCCGCTCTATTTTTCCGGCACCTATATTTTGCGCCGTAAAGTTTGATATTCCATTTCCCAATGTACTTACTGACGTTATGGTAAATGTATTCAGTTTTATAGCTGCCGAATATCCGGCAACCACATCCGATCCAAATGAATTCACCAGTCCCTGCACGAACACATTCCCTACGGAAACGAAACTCTGCTGTAAGATGCTTGGTATAGCAATCCTGCTGATACGCAGAAGCATTTTTCCCGAAAATTTCTCATATCCCTTTTTTGCTTCTATGCCATGCATACGTCTCAACAATGCTGCAAATGCCAACACCGACGATATACCCTGGGCTATAAAAGTAGCCCATGCCACCCCGGCCACACCCATATGGAAGTTAATAACAAATACCAGATCTAAGATCACATTCCCCACGGATGAACCAATCAGGAAATAGAGCGGTGTCTTAGAATCTCCCAGCGCCGTGAATATCCCAGTGCATATATTATATAGAAATAAAAACAAAAGTCCGCCCACATAGATGCCCAGATAAATGGCCGAATCTCCCATAATATTCTCCGGTGTCCCCAAAAGTCGCAGAAATGCATTGCAGAATACGAATCCAATCACCATAAAAAAAGCACTGACCCCCACCGTGGAAATCAGCGAAGTGCTTACAGAAGTCTTCAGATTCCCATAATCTTTCGCCCCGAAAAACTGTGAAATGACCACAGAACACCCAATATTGCACCCCATAGCCACCGCCATAAAAATCATGGTAATCGGATAAGAGGCCCCCACCGCCGCCAGTGCATCCACGCCCACGTACTTACCTACCACGATGCTGTCCACAATATTATATATCTGCTGAAACATAGTACTAACCAGCATAGGGATAACAAAACGCCACAAAATACCAGTTGGAGAACCTGTCGTCATATCTTTATTCATATCGTTACTCCTCATCATAAAGTTTTCAAACTCTATAAGTATAGCACCGATTAAATAAATTGCAAATCAAAAGCGCGCCGTCAGGCCGCGCCATCTCTCCAACGCGCAGCCAGGCCGCGCCATCTCTCCAACCGCCTTCCAGCCCCAGCCAGCCGCAAGGCCGCGTCCCATTTTCCCATGTACTTTTCGAAACCTTCAGCCAAAGGAGTCCGAAAATCCAGCGCTTACGGAGACTTAGGCGCGAGGCCCCTGCCGAGCGTCTTAGTCGCAGTTAGCGATTAGTTGAGGAGGACGACGCAGGTTTCGCAAAAGTACATGGGAAAAGGGGACGCTGCCTTGCGGCTGGCGTCCCCTCCCCCATATTCACATCCCTAAACCACAATCATCCCCAGCGCCTCAAGTATCGAGAACACCAAAATCGCGATCAGACAAACCGGTGCAATAAACTTAATAATGACACTATAATACCCTTTCGCCTTAAACTTCCCATTCTTTTCCACTTCATCCGTAATAATCTTCGGCTTCATAACAAACCCAACAAAGATGCAAGTCAAAAACGCCACAATCGGCATCAGAATACTATTACTGATAAAGTCAAAGAAATCAAGCAGGCTCATACCAAGCGGAGCGATAAAATCAAGCACGCCAAATCCCAAAGAAATCGGTGCTCCCACGAGCATAATCAAGAGCGTAATAATAACCGTTCCCTTACGTCTCTCAATACCCCACTTATCATGAATAATAGAAACCACAGTCTCAAGCAGCGAAATCGCCGAAGTCAGCGCCGCGAACAGAACCATGATAAAGAACACAGCACCGATCACATTACCAAAAGCCATACTGTCAAAAACCTTCGGCAGCGTGACAAACATCAGACTCGGTCCCTTGCCAAGAGCCGCTGCATCACCACCGGAGAACGCAAATACCGCCGGGATAATCATAAGACCCGCCAGGAAAGCGATCACCGTATCAAAAATCTCGATCTGGCGAACCGAACTTTCCAGATGGTCCTCTGTCTGCATATAAGAACCGTAAGTAATCATAATACCCATAGCCAGCGACATAGAATAAAAGAGCTGCCCCATAGCCGCAAGCACCGTCGTCCCCGATAATCTGGAGAAATCCGGTTTCAGATAATACAGCACACCATCCATAGCGCCCGGCTGGAACAGGCCATAGACCGTAATCCCGATGGTCAGCACCAGAAGACACGGCATAATAATCTTGCTTGCCTTCTCAATACCCTTCTGCACACCCACCAGCACAACACCGGCTGTCAGGAGCAGGAAAACCACAAACCAGATCAAGGGCTCACCCGGTTTCGTAATAAAACCTGTAAAATAATCATCGGCAGAAGCAGCCTTGGCTCCGCCCGTGAGGAAAACGCCAAGATACTTCGTCACCCAGCCACCGATAATACAATAATACGGAACAATGATAACAGGTACCAGGCTGGCCACTATGCCGATAAACCCAAACTTCTTATCCAGCTTCTTAAAGGCTCCGATAGCACTGAGCCTGGTCTTTCGTCCGATGGCCACCTCCGTGATCATCAAAGCAAAACCAAAGGTAATCGCCAGCACCAGATATACCAGCAGGAAAATCCCGCCGCCGTACTTCGCCGCCAGATATGGGAAACGCCAAAGATTACCCAGACCTACCGCCGAGCCTGCCGCCGCTAATACAAAACCAAGTTTACTCGAAAAATTACTTCTCTTCTTTTCCATATTCCACTCCCTCAATCATTTCAGCCCCCATTTCGGGGTGTATTTCCTCATAATACAGAAAAATTGTCTCTATGACAAGTATAACATAGTGCCACAGGCAGACATTGTGCATTATGCTTTAATTGCCCATCTCATTTTTGTTGATTTTGCCCTGCTATTCCGCGCACATTCCTCCGCAGACGGACGGATCACATCTTTATTCACCTCACGGTAAACACATTCCCGCTGCAATTCCTTAAAAGATTTCTTCACCAGACGATCTTCCCCGGAATGAAACGTAAGGATTGCCGCTCTCCCGCCCGGTGCCAGAGCACCCGGTAATTTATCCAGGAACTGATACAGCACCTCAAACTCACTGTTCACATCGATGCGCAGTGCCTGAAATGTCCTCTGGCAGGACTTCTTCGCATCTTCCTTCCCAACTGTCTTCTCAATGATCTGCCGCAGCTTCGTGGTAGTATCCACCCCATGTCCACGCCGAATCTCCGTCACCACCGCTTTGGCTATCTCCTCTGCATAAGGCTCGTCCGAATTCTCCCAGAGCATGCCCTGCAGTTCCTCCACGGTAAGCTCCCGCAGACGCTCCGCGGCAGATACCCCCTTTTCCGGATCCAGCCTCAGATCCAGCGGTCCCTCTACCTTATAAGAAAATCCCCGCTCCGGGTTATCGATCTGCATAGAAGAAACGCCCAGATCCGCCAGGATAAAATCAAACGGTCCGTACTCTGCCGCCACCTGATCGATATTGGCAAAATTCGTCTGCAGTACCGTCAGTACATCCTCTCCAAACCCCTTGTCCGCCAGACGTTTTTTCGTCTTCACGATCTCAATAGGGTCAATATCCAATCCATAAATATGTCCCTGTCCCTTCAGGCATTCCAGCATCTTTGACGTATGACCGCCATATCCCAGCGTAGCATCCAGCCCCTTCTGCCCCGGCTGAATGTCCAGAAATTCCAGGATTTCATTGACACAGATAGAAATATGCATGCCCGCAGGCGTGCTGCCCTTCTGGATCACATGCTCGATGGTATCCTTATATTTCTCCGGCTGCAGTTCCTTATATTTTTCCTGATAATTCCGCGGATGCGTTCCCTTGTAACGCACTCTGCGTTTGTGTGTCGGCTGCTCCATCTATATCCCTCCATCTCTTCCCTGTAAATAGTAAATTCGTCACAAGCATTTCAAACATAACAAAAAACACCGGCAACGCTAAGGGCAAGCGTGAACATAAAATGTCCGCTCTCCCTCTGCATTACCCGTGTCAGGTTTTCAGTTCTGCCTTATCCGGCACAGACTCTGTCTTTTTCAGAAATAATAACTGTAGCTTATTGCTCTTATATTTTCTGCGATTCTTCGTCTTTTGCAACTGAAATAACTCCCTACACGTTATCCGCACGCTGGCGCACAGAATGATAGGTCTATTATACAATAAGTCGCATTATTTCACAACAAACGGCACAAAAATCACAATATGCGCCCACTGCAGATAGCTCCGCCCGGAACAGAAAAGGTTACCGACTCACCATGCAAACGCAATACCACCGGCAGATCCTCCTCGGTGCGGTTCAGAATAACGATCACACAGCCAGCCTCTGTGTGAAAGGCAGTCGTCTCCAGTTTATCCGTGTAGCAGGTGGTACCCACGCGGACAGCGCCCGGTGTAATATAATGACTGAAATGCCACAGATACACCAGAGAATTCCGCTCCATGAGCACCTTGCTCTTCGTATCAAAGAGGTACGGTGCATCACAGAAATTCCCCACGTGGTTGGGTCCGCCCACCTCGTCCACCGCCAGATTCCAGTCATAGAAGCCGGTCAGCCCGTGATTGAGATTTCCAATGAGATCATGGGCATATTTCTGCGCATTTTTCAGGAAATCCTCCGGTGAGCATTTGCTGTACTCGATACATGCCTCGGACAGGACCAGCTCCTTATCCGGATATTTTTCGCGGATCATCTGCAGTGCATCAAAATGATCCCCGCTATACCAGTGAAGGGCAATGCCTTTGATGATCTTATCCGTCTTCTCATCGATAGTATCCCGGGCGCGCTCATAGGCACGCTCCTTGTTGTGATCCCATATGTAGATCCTGATCTGGGTCAGTGCATGTTCCTCCATGGCCGGATACAGGCATTCCTCAAGAAATACTTTTTCCTCCTGCGCCGTAAAGATGCAGGAATCCCAGGTCTGTACCGCTTTGGGCTCATTCTGGATGCTCATGCAGGTCACAGTAAAGCCCTCTTTTTTCAGTTCCATAATATAATGGCAGATATATTCCGCCCAGGTCTTCCGATACTCCGCTTTCAACTTGCCGCCATGGTTACGGTCTCCGTTGGTCTTCATATAGGCCGGCGGGCTCCATGGGGTCAGCATAAGTTCCAGATCCTCGCCTACCATGGCCTGAATGTCCCGCAGCAGCGGAAACGTATATTTCCCAACACGCTGGAACGAAAAGTCTGACAGATCCGGCTCCACAGATGCCTGAAAATGCTCCAGAGAAAAGTCACAACTGTCCAGAGGCATGCGCACCATACGGTATTTCATAGTATCTTTGCCATAATACGTTTCCAGCATCTCTTTCTTCTGTTCCGCATCCATCAGGGAATACATATATCCCGCCGTCTCCGTCACCGCACCGCCGAATCCGTTGAACCGCTGATAGGTCACCTCCGGATAAATATTAATCACTTCATTTTCTATCTCGTCTTCCTTCACAAAAGAAAGCACTTTCTGCTCTGTCTGTTTTTCCCTGTTGGGAAAGGTGGTCACTACATACTCTAACTTTGTCATTCCCCCGTCCTTTCT
>JAQUWF010000164.1 GCA_028692975.1 Lachnospiraceae bacterium | reverse complement strand
CCGTTTAATATCCCATGCGTCTCCTTTTGTCTCTAATTCTTTTAAGCGCTCAAACTCCTTGATCAGATACAATTTAAATTCAACCGATATCCATGCTGCGAACTCAAATGCAATATCTTTGTATGCAAATGTGCCACCATAGCGCCCTGCTTTTGAGAATATTCCTTTTGCATTTGTACTCTCAATCCATTTTTGTGGCGTCATTACAAAAGAATTCAGACCAGCTTGATTTCTAAACGCCTCGAATTCGACACGGTTAAAATTACTATTATATAAATTTTCCCATGTTCCAAGGAATTCAATTGTATTTCTATTTCTCATCCAGTTTTGAATGATAAATCTTGGATTAACTTTATCCTTATATTTTGCTATATCAGTAATGCAAATATAATCTTTCATATGGGATTTATCACTTATTGTTATTTCCACATCACTGACTACTACCTTATTTGTCACTCATATCACCACCTTATTTTTCATACTGTTCCTGTCAAACACATGCTTGCCTCTATTTATTTCCCATTTTGAACATTCCTTCCTTAATTTTCATCCCTTTAATCGTCGAACATATGTTCTGCACCAATTATATCAAATTCCGCCTGCCTCTGCAACTTTTTTCTATAAGATTTCAGCAAGAAACAGAAAGACTTTTTTGAATTTGACATTTCCAAACCCATCATCTATACTATTTTTATTACATATGTAGTATTTAAAAGAAGGAGTGACAAATCATGGCAAAGTTACCGCAGATTTCGGAGGCCGAATTTGAAGTGATGAAAATCGTCTGGAAGGATGCGCCGATCAGTACGAATGAGATCACAGACCGGCTTACGCAGACTACCAGCTGGAGTCCCAAGACCATACAGACGCTGATCAAGCGGTTGGTGAATAAGAAGGCGCTGACCTACGAGAAGCAGAGCCGGGTGTTTATTTATACGCCGCTGGTTGCGGAGAGGGAATATATCAATCAGGAAAGCAGCAGTTTTTTAGACCGTTTTTATAACGGCAACATTACCAGTATGCTGTCTGCCTATATTGAAAATGATAAGCTGTCCGAAAAAGAAATCGACACACTGCGCAGCCTGCTTTCACGGAGGGCAGATAAAGGAGGCGATTAATTTGCTGGAATTTGTCATTCGATTCTTTATCTGCAACATTTATATTGCCGCATTTATCGGCCTGCTGCTGGGCGCAAAGCATCTATTCCGGCGCTGCCTGTCCGCCCGCACTCAGTTTCATATGTGGTTTCTCATGCTGGGATTAATGGTGATTCCTTTTCTTCCATTTCATTTGTCAGGGCCCTGGAAAATGCTGTCACTCGCCGGACATATGACGAATGTACGGGAATCAGCCTGGGCAGTTGACGCATCCGCCTCCTTGTCTCAGGCAAATGCCGCCGGATGGGCAAATAATTTCGCAGTTTCCGTCAGCAGAGACACCCCTTCCACCTTAAGTTTCGTATTTTGTTTTATCTGGATCGCAGGCATAGTAGTCATGCTGTTTCTGGTCCTTTACTCCCTTGGGCGGCTCAGACGGCTGAAAGGATCTGCCCTTCCATTGCAAAACAAGCAGATGCTCGCTTTATTTCGTGAATGCTGTGCCACGCTGCGTATTACAAAGGATATTTCTATCTATAGCACGGCGTTTTTAAGTTCTCCCATTACCACCGGTTTTTGTCACCCGCAAATTTATATTCCCATTCATCTGATTTCTGATTATAACGAAAAAGATATGCGGTATATTCTGCTCCACGAGCTGCAGCATTACCATTATAAAGATGCCATTCCGAATTTTCTCATGAATCTTGCAGGCATGCTCTACTGGTTCAATCCGGCCGTCTGGTATGCGCTGCGGGAAATGCGGACAGACCGGGAAGTTGCCTGTGATGCCGCCGTGCTGCAAAGTCTTTCGGACAGGGATTATGTGGACTATGGAACTACCTTGATTAATTTTGCTGAGAAAATGTCCCTGCTGCCCTTTCCTTTTGCCAGCGGTCTTGGAGGCAATATGCAGCAGATCAAAAGACGTATCCTCCATATCGTTTCCTACCACCCACTCTCTGCGGGACAGAAGGCAAAAGGATTGTGTGTGTATGTTGTGATTGCGCTTTTCACCTGCAGCCTTGCACCAGTGCTTTCTACCTACGCCGCTGAGCAGGAGCGGGATCATTTTCAATCATCTGCGGAAAACGTATCTTCCCTTGACCTTTCTTCGTATTTTCAGGACTATAATGGCAGTTTTGTTTTATACGAGGATGCTGGCGATACCTGGAACATATATAATGAAGATTCTGCATCCACACGCGTGGCGCCGGATTCCACATACAAGATATACGAAGGTCTGATGGGGCTGGAGACAGGCATGATTTCACAGGCGGATTCCCGGCTGGGATGGGATGGGACGAATCAGCCTTTTGCCTCCTGGAATGGTGATCAGGACCTTGCCTCCGCCATGCGCAATTCCGTAAACTGGTATTTTGAGCGGATTGGCGCATCCATAGGGGCGTCAACAGTCCAGAACTATTTGGATCAATTTGATTATGGAAACAAAGATATGTCTGCCGGATCTTCCTACTGGATGGAGGCTTCCCTGAAGATTTCACCCATTGAGCAGGTGGAATTGCTGAAGAAATTCAATAAAAACGAATTTCATATGAATCAGGCAAATATTGAGACCATAAAAGATGCCATCTGCCTCTCCTCTGATTCCGCCAAATCTATGTATGGGAAAACGGGGACTGGCAGGGTAAACGGCCAGGATGTGAATGGATGGTTTATCGGCTATGTGGAAAAAGCCGGAACAGTTTACTATTTTGCCACGAATATTCAAGGAGAATCCGAAGCCACTGGAACCAGAGCGGCTGAGATTACCAAGGCAATTCTTTCTGATTTGCAGATATAGCATGAAAATAATAAACAAAAACGGACAGTGCTGGATTGATACGCTTCCTCCCCAGTAAATGAGGACATATCAGACCCTGCTGTCCGTTCCTATTTTTATGCGAAACGATATTGATAGTTCGGTATATGCTCCAGACCGTCATCCAGAATTTTGTTACCCAGATATCGGAAACTCCCATCTTCCTGTGGCTGCACTGTAAGTTCATGGGTAATCACCGCATCATTGCGCATCATCTTGCTGCATACCGCATCTACGGTCAGTGTGACCGTTCCATCTTCATGCTCCTGTACAGCAACCACCTCCGGCGTAGAAATGTCAAAAAATGCAGGCGCATAATTCCCACACCCCAGCCTCACCCACGCATAGCTGCCTTTCGCTTCATCAAACACCGCCCATACCCGGATCTGTTCCGCCGTCACGGGCAGATATTCCATAATGACCTGTTCAAACTCCTCCGCCGGAATTCCATCCGGATAATGCTCCGTTTCTAATTTATTTCCATATTTCATGCTGTACAGATATTCAAACATACCATTATAATCCAGCTGCTCCATATGCTCCCTATCCCAATCCGAACAAAGCAGATTATTGCCTTGATAGCCCAGGGGCAGCACATATTTTTCTGACGCTGCAATGCACGCCTCCGTCAAGGGCCTGACCCGAACCATACGGCTTCCATCCACGATCTCCGTCACCTCCGGCGGCTCCGGCACACACAATTCATAGCAGAACCAGCCTTTTTCTGTATATGCCCAATCCTTTAGCCTGGTGTAAGACACGTAAGTCATCCTTGCCTCGCCCGCATCATCCCACATAGCCCGCGCTGCCAGTACATACATATCCGTCCCATCATAACTATACTGTCCCCGCGCCACACCCCCATCGGAACCAATCTCATACAAGATAACGCTTCCAGACTGACCCTGTTTGGCATTCTCCAGAAAACTCTCCATCTTCTGATAATTTTCCATAACCGCATAGTGCTCCGCGCTAGTAACCGGATTGCCCTTCTCTTTGACGAGTTCTTTCATCTGTGCCATAGTTTCCCCGGGCACTACCACATTGGACGCACTCCCCTTTTCTGCATCCTGATATATGGACTGGATCTGTCCCATGACCGCCTTGCAGTCTGCGGACGCTTCCTCCCGCACTTCATCGTCTATGGGCAGATCATAGCCCTTTTCATAAACATCTGTCTGACTGGCTGGTTCGGAAGCATCCGGCTCCGGTTTCTTTTTATCTGCACATGCACACAATAGACCGCCTGCCGTCAACATTATTAAGATAAATAATCCAATATTTTTAACCTTCAACCTGACCTGCCTCCGGCAAATATGCCTCCAGCACCGCCTTATCCTTTTCCACCACATAACCGCTGCCGCCTTTATCCTTTACATTTTCCACCATGCTGATCAACAGTATCGGTTTTTCCGTATCCCGCTCCGTGGTAAATACAGAAAACCACCCGCGGGCTCCTCCTCATATTGCAAATATGGTTTTATCATAGATCCACCGGACTTTTCTCTTCCGTCTGCACCTTTGTCCTGGAAAACAGAAAAATCGCCAAACACAGCAAGCCTGCGGCAAGCACTGCAAGCAGTATATATACGCTTCTTTTTTTCTTTGTGTAACTGTTCAGTACCCTAATATCTAACAAGTACTATATTTGTGCAAAACAGAGAAAATAATTTTTCTGTTTTAGCACCAGTTTTAGGTTTTTAGAAAGGTTATCCACCACTTCCATCTGATTGAA
>JAQUWF010000163.1 GCA_028692975.1 Lachnospiraceae bacterium | reverse complement strand
GCTAGACTAATCAGTTGGTTTATGAGAAAATGAATCCATGCGATGTTAATTAAATGACAATGCAGGGATTACATATCTGAAAGGAGAATTGCAATGATTTATTCACATGAAGTAGAAATGATGTGCCCAGTTGCACAAGGCGTAAACCATGGCGCAGCTCCAATTCCTGAAGAAGGAAAATGGGTTCAGTCAAAAGAAATCAAAGATATCAATGGTTTAACACACGGTATCGGTTGGTGTGCTCCTCAGCAGGGTGCATGCAAATTAACCCTTAACGTAAAAGAAGGTATTATTCAGGAAGCACTGGTTGAGACCATCGGATGTTCCGGTATGACTCATTCCGCTGCTATGGCATCTGAGATCCTCCCGGGAAGAACTTTACTGGAAGCGTTAAATACGGACCTGGTCTGTGACGCTATCAATACAGCAATGAGAGAATTATTCTTACAGATCGTTTACGGAAGAACACAGAGTGCTTTCTCTGAAGATGGACTTCCTGTGGGTGCTGGTCTGGAGGACCTTGGTAAAGGACTTCGTTCACAGGTTGGTACCATGTACGGTACTCTGAAAAAGGGACCTCGTTACCTGGAGATGGCCGAAGGCTATGTTTATGGTATCGCACTGGATGCAGATGATCTGATCATCGGATACCAGTTCATCAACTTTGGTAAATTCATGGATGCCATGAAAGCCGGAGACGATGCACAGACAGCTCTTGAAAAAGCAAAAGGTCAGTATGGCCGTGTTGATGACGCAGCTAAGATTATTGACCCACGTAAAGAGTAAAGAAGGAGGAAAGAATAATGGCTTTATTTGAATCATATGAAAGACGTATTGATAAAATTAACGGCGTATTAAACGGCTATGGCATTTCTTCCATCGAAGAAGCAAAAAAGATTACAGAAGATGCCGGCTTGGACGTATACGCTCAGGTTGAAAAAATTCAGCCAATCTGTTTCGAGAATGCAAAATGGGCTTACACTGTAGGCGCAGCTATCGCAATCAAGAAAGGATGTAGAAGAGCAGCAGACGCAGCAGCAGCTATCGGCGAAGGTCTTCAGGCATTCTGTATCCCGGGTTCTGTAGCAGATCAGCGTAAAGTAGGTCTGGGACATGGTAACCTTGGCAAGATGTTATTAGAGGAAGAAACCAAATGCTTCGCATTCCTGGCAGGCCACGAGTCTTTTGCAGCAGCAGAAGGTGCGATCGGTATTGCTGAGAAGGCAAACAAGGTTCGTAAAGAGCCACTGCGTGTTATCCTGAACGGTTTAGGAAAAGATGCGGCTCAGATTATCTCACGTATCAACGGATTTACTTTTGTTGAGACTCAGATGGATTACTATTCAGGCGAAGTAAAAGAAGTATTCCGCAAATCATACTCAGAAGGTCTTCGTGCAAAAGTTAACTGCTACGGTGCCAATGATGTTACCGAAGGTGTTGCTATCATGCACAAAGAGGGCGTAGACGTATCTATCACAGGTAACTCTACCAACCCAACCAGATTCCAGCATCCAGTTGCAGGTACATACAAAAAAGAATGTATCGAACAGGGTAAGAAATACTTCTCTGTAGCTTCCGGTGGTGGTACAGGACGTACACTGCATCCAGACAACATGGCAGCAGGTCCTGCTTCTTATGGTATGACAGATACTATGGGACGTATGCATTCTGATGCACAGTTCGCAGGTTCTTCTTCCGTACCGGCTCACGTAGAAATGATGGGCCTGATCGGTATGGGTAACAATCCAATGGTAGGTGCTACAGTAGCAGTTGCAGTAGGAGTAGAGGAATCAGCAAAGGCTGGCAAATTCTAAGAATATCCATTTATATTTATAAACCTAAATTTGATCCGGGGATGATCCCCCGGATCATTTTATTTGTGAAATCTTTTCGTTTTCCGGGAACAGTATTTCAAGTGATGCATTGACAAAAAATGCATAAATTGGTAGAATGGACTTCAAGCAATTAAAGTGAGAAAGGTTTAGAAAGCGAGGTTTTCTATATGAAGCAGAGAGTATTATCGCTTCTGGTAGACAATACTGCGGGTGTGTTAAGCCGTGTAGCCGGATTATTCAGTCGACGTGGATATAACATTGACAGTCTGACCGTTGGTGTGACAGCAGATCCAAAGTATTCCAGAATAACAGTCGTATGCAGCGGAGACGAATTGATCTTGCAGCAGATCACCAATCAGCTGGCGAAACTCGTCGATGTGAGAGATATTAAAGTATTGGAGCAGGGCAATTCTGTCAATCGTGAACTGGTGCTGATCAAGGTGCTGGCAGATGATGACAACAGACGCAATGTGATTTCCCTGGTTGACATTTTCCGTGCCAAGGTAATAGACGTGGCGAAGGAGTCTTTGATTATTGAACTGACCGGTACCATTGACAAGATCAGTGCTTTTATCGAGATGCTGGATGGCTACGAGATCGCAGAACTGGCCAGAACAGGTATCACAGGATTATCCCGAGGGATTAATGACGTGAGATATCTGTAACTATCTTTAGAAAACATAAAGGGATGGAGCTTGCTCCGTCCCTGTTTTATCATAATACGAGGAGGACATAGAATATGGGAATGACAATGACACAAAAAATCCTGGCTGTCCATGCGGGGTTGGATACAGTAACAGCCGGACAGTTGATCGAGGCGGATCTTGATCTGGTACTTGGCAATGATATCACATCACCGGTAGCCATTCATGAGATGGATAAAATGACGGTAAAGACCGTTTTTGACAAGGACAAAGTAGCCCTGGTTATGGACCACTTTATCCCGAATAAAGATATCAAATCAGCAGAACACTGCAAATGCGTGCGGGAATTCGCCTGTAAGCATGATATCACCAATTATTTTGACGTGGGACAGATGGGTATCGAGCATGCGCTTCTGCCGGAACAGGGTCTGACTGTAGCTGGAGATGTGATCATCGGTGCGGATTCTCATACCTGTACATACGGTGCCCTTGGCGCCTTCTCTACAGGCGTTGGAAGCACTGATATGGCTGCCGGTATGGCTACGGGCAAGGCGTGGTTTAAAGTACCGTCTGCCATCAAATTCAACATCATCGGCAAACCGTCCAAATGGGTCAGTGGCAAGGACGTGATCCTGCATATCATCGGTATGATCGGTGTGGATGGAGCACTCTACAAATCCATGGAGTTCGTTGGGGAAGGTCTTTCGAACCTGTCTATGGACGACCGATTCACCATAGCCAATATGGCTATCGAAGCCGGGGGAAAGAACGGCATCTTCCCGGTGGACGATAAGGCTATCGCTTATATGGAAGAACATTCCAAGAGGCCATACAAAGTATATGAAGCAGATGCAGACGCAGAGTACGAGGAGGAATACACCATTGATCTGAGTACGTTGGAGCCAACCATTGCATTCCCACATCTGCCGGAGAACACGAAGACTATCTCTGAGATCAAAGAGGATATAGTCATTGATCAGGCTGTCATCGGTTCCTGTACCAATGGGCGTATCGATGATCTTCGATGTGCTGCTGAGATCTTAAAGGGACAGAAGGTTAAGAAAAACGTGCGCTGTATCGTGATTCCAGCTACACAGAGCATTTATCTGCAGGCTATGGAAGAGGGGCTCTTAAAAATCTTTATCGAGGCTGGGGCCGTGGTAAGCACACCGACCTGCGGACCTTGTCTGGGTGGATATATGGGTATCCTGGCAGAAGGTGAGCGCTGTATCTCTACCACCAACCGTAACTTTGTAGGACGTATGGGTCATGTGGATTCGGAAGTATATCTGGCAAGTCCGGCTATCGCCGCAGCCAGTGCTATTACCGGCAAGATATCCGCACCGGCAGAATTAGGATTATAGGAGGAGTGTAGAGATGAACGCAAAAGGAACAGTATTCAAATACGGTGACAATGTGGACACAGACGTTATTATTCCTGCAAGATATCTGAATTCTTCAGATCCGGCAGAGTTAGCGACCCATTGCATGGAAGATATTGATAAAGAGTTTATAAATAAAGTAAATAAGGGTGACATCATGGTAGCCAACAAAAACTTTGGCTGCGGCTCTTCCAGAGAACATGCACCTATCGCCATCAAGGCAGCAGGCATCAGCTGTGTTATCGCTGAGACCTTCGCCCGCATTTTTTACCGCAATTCCATCAACATCGGGCTGCCTATCATCGAGTGCCCGGAGGCTGCCAAAGCCATCGAAAGCGGTGACGAAGTGGAGATCGATTTTGACAGCGGTGTGATCAAAGATATCACAAAGGGCACCTCTTATCAGGGGCAGGCGTTTCCGCCATTTATGCAGAAAATCATCAAGGCAGAGGGCCTGGTGAATTACATCAACAATAAATAAGCACGAAAAGCACACAGGGCCGGGGAGATTGTAAAATCCCCGGTCTTATGGAGTCGAAGGAGTATGAGAAGGCGGCAAAAATTGGTCTTGAAATGAGCGACCTCTTGTGTTAGAATAAAAAAACCGGGGTATGGCGTAGCTTGGTAGCGCGTACGGCTGGGGGCCGTGAGGTCGCAGGTTCAAATCCTGTTGCCCCGATTTTTTGTTCGAGAGAAAGGTCACAAACCGCATAATTATGGTTTGTGGCTTTTTTTATGGAGGATGCCATGATTTTTCAATTTTGTTGGCAATCCGTTTTTCTTGTGGTATACTAATGCATAAATCAAACCAGAAAAG
>JAQUWF010000162.1 GCA_028692975.1 Lachnospiraceae bacterium | reverse complement strand
TTCGAGTATGTAGTATCTACCTTAGACAGAATCAAAGGCGCTGCATTATCTCAGGGTGATGCAATGCTTCAGATGCCTATTATTACACCAGTCGCTGATGAAACATGGAATGTGAAAGAGGCTATGGCTTCCGAAGCAGATATGCCTGAATGGGGACCGGCAGAGCAGCGTGGAATCACTATGGAAATTATGACTGCATCCGCAGTACTGGCTTCCGGTTCTGACGCAGTTTTACTGAGACACCCAAAATCAGTCGCTACCATTTCCAAAATGATCAAAGCGCTTGTGTAGAGCAGAATAGGAGGATAAAACATTATGGCTTTAAATGGTATTCAGATATTTAAAATGACACCAAAAAAGAACTGTAAGGATTGTGGATGTCCGACTTGTATGGCTTTCTCTATGAAAGTTGCACAGGGCGCTATGGACATCAGTGCATGCCCACATATGTCACAGGATGCATTAGATTCTTTATCAGAGGCAACTGCACCGCCAATGAAGACGATCAAAGTCGGCGCAGGCGAGAACGAATTCACCTTAGGTGGAGAGACTGTTTTATTCAGACATGAAAAAACATTCGTAAGCAAGACAAGATATGCTGTATCTGTATGTACATGCATGGATGATGCAGAAATAGATGCTAAATTAGCAGCTGTCCCGGCAGTAAACTATGAGCGTATCGGTGAGACCATGCAGGTTGAGATGGTCTATGTGAACTGCAAAGCAGGTGACGAAGGGAAATTTGTTGATCTGGTAACAAAAGCAGCAGCATTAAACAGAACCATGATCCTTGGTGTAAAAGATCCGGAAACTGCAGCAGCAGCTCTGGCAGTATGCAAGGATACTAAGCCTGTATTAAACGGTGCTGACGCTTCCAATTACGAAGCAATGAGCAAAGTTGCAACAGACGCAGGTGTTGTTCTGGGTGTATGCGGCGAAGACATCAACGAACTGTATGATACCGTATCCGCTCTGGAAAAACTTGGAAACAAAAACCTGATCATCGACGTTGGAACAAAATCTGTAAAAGACGCATTCAGCACAACTGTTGAAGTACGTCGTGCAGCGATCAAGGATGAGGACAGAACCTTTGGTTATCCTACCCTCGTTAATGTTGCAGCACTGGCAGATGGCGATGTAGACTTACAGTCTGCACTGGCTTCCATGTTCACTATGAAATATGGCTCTATCGTTGTTATGTCACAGATCACCTATGCAGAAGCTCTGCCTATCTATGGTCTGAGACAGAACGTATTTACCGATCCTCAGAAACCAATGAGAGTTGAACCTGGTATCTACCCACTCAATGGTGCTACAGAAGATTCTATCTGTCTGACCACCGTTGACTTTGCACTTACATATTTTGTTGTATCTGGCGAGCTGGTGAGATCCGGTGTACCTTGTAATCTTCTGATCAGCGATGCAGGCGGATTATCCGTACTGACCGCTTGGGCTGCAGGTAAATTATCTTCTACCTCCGTAGCAGAATTTATCAAAGAGCAGATCGAACCGAAGATTAAATGCAGAAAACTGATTATTCCGGGTAAGGTTGCTGTATTGAAGGGTGATATCGAAGCGAAACTTCCAGGCTGGGAGATCATCGTAGCACCTAGAGAAGCAGTAGAATTAGTAAAATTCTTAAAAGACATGACTGCTTAATCAAAAATCTGGATTCCCTGCCTGACAGGGAATCCTAACAATAAAAAGGAGAAAAAATATGGCAAAATTTATTACAATCGGTGAAAGAATTCACTGTATTTCCCCATCTATCAGAAAAGCTATGGAAGAGCATGATCCGGAACCTATCCTGAAAAGAGCAAAAGAGCAGATCGCTGCCGGCGCTACATATCTGGATGTAAACATCGGACCTGCTGAAAACAATGGTGAAGAGCTGATGAAATGGGCTGTTCAGTTGATCCAGTCAGAATGTGACAATATACCATTGGCTCTGGATACAGCAAATAAAAAGGCTATCGAAGCTGGTATTTCTGTATACAACAGAAGCAAAGGCAAACCGATCGTAAACTCTGCTGATGCAGGCGGACGTATCGAGAATATCGATCTGGCTGCAGCAAACGATGCCATCGTTATCGCTCTTTGCTCTGCAGAAGGTATCGCAGCAGATAATGACGAGCGTATGATGCACTGCCAGAACATGTTAGAGCGTGGTATGATGCTGGGCATGGAGCCGACTGATCTGTGGTTCGATCCGTTATTCCTGGTTGTAAAAGGTATGCAGGACAAACAGATGCAGGTATTAGAGTGCATCAAGATGTTCAGCGATATGGGCCTGAATTCTACCGGTGGATTGTCTAACAACTCCAATGGTATGCCGAAAAACATCAGACCTATCATGGATTCTGCATTAGTTGCTATGGCTATGATGAACGGATTTACCTCCGCTATCGTTAACCCATGTGACGTGAGACTGATGGAAACTATCAAATCATGTGACGTTTTCCTTGGAAATACTCTGTACGCAGATTCTTACTTAGAGCTGTAATTATTACTCAGGTGAATTGCCCTCCTGGATTGCAGGAGGGTGGTTCCCATAAAAGACGGACAGAAAAAGGAGAGAAACCATGTATCCAATCACGTTTCAATTCGAACAGGGCGATGCAGTACTGATTGATGCAACAAAAGGTGACAGTCTGTTAGAAGTAGCACGTAATGCCAATGTAGCCATAGACGCACCATGTTCGGGCAATGCAGCCTGTGGCAAATGTAAAGTAAAACTGGTGGCGGGCAATCTGGATTCTCAGAAGACCTCCCATATCAGTGATGAGGAATATGCAGCCGGATGGCGGCTGGCCTGTGCCAGCAAGGTTATGGGTGCTGCTGTTATTATGGTACCTGATATTGCATCTGCATATAAGAGCCGTATGAAGGTAGCTGACCTTAGTTCTCCGGAAGAAATCAAAATATTTGAAGACGCAAAAGCGGATTTGGCCGCAGTAGGACTGACTATCAAGAACAGCCTGCAGGTGGTGGAAGTAACCATGAATCCACCAAGTCTGGACGATACGCTCCCTGATAATGAGCGCTTTTCCAGAGCATTAAAACAAACAATCAATCGAAAATTAGTAAAACTTCCCTATACGGTTATCCGTGAATTGCCGGATGTGCTCCGCAAGAGCAGCTTTCAGGTGAAATGTCTGGTACGAATGACGAACAATGACTGCTTCGTCTATGATGTATGGCCGGCGACACAGAATGTACGTATAGGTGGACTTGTTATAGATATAGGAACCACGACGGTTTCCGCAATGATCATTCATATGCTGACAGGAGAAATCCTGGCGAAGGCTTCTGCCGGAAACGGGCAGATCCGTTACGGCGCTGACGTCATCAACCGCATTATCGAGACCACCAGACCAGGTGGAGAGAAGAGACTGCAGGATGCCGTTATTGAAGAGACGATCAATCCAATGATTGAGCAGATGTGTAAGACAGCAGGGCTCCATCAGAATCATATATACCGTATGTGTGTGGCAGGAAACACCACAATGAACCATTTATTTATGGGCATCAATGCGGACCCGATCCGTATGGAGCCTTATATTCCTGCATTTTTCAAGACAAACTCTTTGTATGCATCGGATATTCATATTAATATCAATCCTGATGCACACATTATTCTGGCACCGAATATCGGAAGCTATGTAGGTGGAGACATTACCGCAGGCACCCTGGTCAGCATGATCTGGAACAAGCCGGAATTTTCACTGTTCATCGACCTGGGAACCAATGGCGAGTTGGTATTTGGCAACGCAGACTTCCTTATGAGCTGCGCATGTTCTGCGGGACCGGCCTTCGAGGGCGGGGATATCAGCTGCGGTATGCGTGCTACGGACGGCGCTATCGAAGCATGTACCATCGACAAAGAGACCATGGAACCCACCTTTGAAGTAGTGGGAGACGAGGGCATCAAGCCTATCGGCCTGTGCGGTTCCGGTATTATCGATGTGATTGCGGAATTATACCGCTGCGGCATCATCAGTCCCAAGGGCAAATTCGTCCGGGACGGCGAGCGCGTACGCAGAGACCAGTACGGCGTAGGCCGTTATGTGCTGGCATTTGCCAAGGAGGCAGGCTCGATCAAGGACGTGGAGATCAATGAGACGGATATTGACAACTTTATCCGTGCCAAGGGCGCTATTTTCTCTGCTATCCGCACCATGCTTTCCTCACTGGATTTCGATATATCCATGATCGAGGACGTGTATGTTGCCGGAGGTATCGGCAGCGGCATCAACATGGAGAATGCAGTTGCCATCGGCATGTTCCCGGATATACCTCTGGAGCGTTTCCACTATATCGGCAATTCTTCTCTGTCCGGTGCATATGCTATGCTGATTTCTACTGAGGCAGAGCGCAAGACTTATGAGATAGCCCGCAATATGACTTACATGGAATTATCCGCTGTACCATCTTATATGGATGAATTCGTGGCATGCTGTTTCCTTCCGCATACCGACGCGACTTTGTTCCCCAGTGTACAGCAAAAATAGTAAAAGTAAAAGGGAGAGACAATGGAATACGCAAAAGACAGTAAAGAGCGCGTACCGTACGAGCACTATATGGCGTTGTACCAGGATGCCGATCCAAAAGAAATAAGCAGCAGGGTCAATGTTCCTTATGATGAGGAACACAAGTCCTTTACTATAGAGATGATGGGCA
>JAQUWF010000161.1 GCA_028692975.1 Lachnospiraceae bacterium | reverse complement strand
CAAGGAGAACAAAAAAAAACGTGCAGTAAAATACGGCACGTTAAGATAACCCTTATATGTAGGATGAGAATTTAATTTGCAGTAAAAATGCAGTCGGTTGGAATTATAATTTGCTGGCTGACACTTTGGGACATCAACGATTTCTACATTAAATGGTTCGATTACTTTGATTGCTTTCATTTTGACAGCTCCTTTTTTGAATGTTCAGTTATGTGTTGCATACGGAAAAGACAGTTTTAACTAATATATCAGTTAATGTGATTCAAATATATCACACGTCATACGTCTTTGCAAGATGTTAATATTACCAGTATTAATTGCAATGTTTTGTGCATTTTGCAGGAGGAATAAAATTGAAATATTAGTTTTGCCATGATATTATGATAGAAACTGCAAAGAAGGGGGATACTAAGAGCATGAAAAGGTGTGACAGAAGAGAAAATGAGAATAACAGGGAGTATGCTTACCGGACGCTGAGACAGAATATTATGACGCTGCAGATGTTTCCGGGGACGACGATCAGCGAGGCCGATATAGCCGATAGGCTTGGCATCAGCAGGACACCGGTGCATGAAGCCATAGCAAAGCTAAAAGAGGAGCTTCTAATAGAAATATTTCCCCAAAGCGGTACCAGGATATCAAGAATCGATGTCCATATAATGAAGGAAGGCTATTTCCTCCGCTCCATCGTGGAACCGAAATTGGTGGAGCAGCTGGCCGGGAATGTGGGGCAGGAGGGTATGCAGCTTCTCAATGAGAATCTGGAAAAGCAGAAGGAACTCATTGAGCAGGGCGTACAGATGGAAGAAAAAGCATTTATAGATGATTTTTTCAAAATAGATGACCGCTTTCATAAGATAATTTATGATCTGGCAGGTAAACCCCATGTCTGGACAGCTGTCCGGAGTGTATGCTCACATTGTGACCGGATCCGCTATATGGACGCCATGAAAGAGAGGACGAATCTGGAGGCCATATATGAGGAGCATAAGATACTGACCGGTTATCTGCTGCTTGGGATACCCAATCAGGTGGAACTGCGAAAATTCTATGCGGATCATCTGGGAACCTATCAAAAACAGTTTTTCAAACTGATTGAGGCTAATCCTGAGTATTTCTCCGGTATATAATATACAAAGTGCACAAAAATAATAATGGGAAACCGTGAATAACTGCCATATTTTCTGAAAAACGTTGACGTCATACGTCATATCTGATATAGTCAAATTACGGAAGAGATAGAACGTCATACGTGTCACGTATGAGGACGTAACGAAAAAATGAAAAGGGGGAAACATTGTATGTTTTCAGGAGAAATGGTAACAGGGCCTCTATTAATTGGTATTTTTATATTGGCTATCGCGGTTTTACTGGTACTGATCATCAAGTTTAAGCTGAATGCATTTGTGGCGTTACTGGTTACAGCATTCGCTACAGGAATTTTGGTGAACATGCCTCTGGCAGATATCAGCCAGACAGTTACAGATGGTTTTGGAGGTACATTAGGCAGCATCGGTATGGTTACCGGCCTGGGTGTTATGCTGGGTAAATTTATGTTTGAGTCTGGTGGAATCGAGTCGATTTCCAACAAGATCTTAGGTGCATTCGGAGAGAAGAAATCTCCATATGCAGTGGCTGTATCCGGATTTATTACAGGTATTCCGGTATTTGGAGACGTTGTTTATATCATGTTTGCTCCAATGCTTCGTACCCTGGCGAAGAAGACTGGTATTTCTATGGTGAATTTCGCCTGTGCGATTTCAGTTGCAACCACATGTACATTTGCATTGGTACTGCCCACCGCACCGCCTCTTGCAGTGGCTGGCGAGCTGGGTATCGAAATCGGTATTTTCTTCTTCTATGCTTTGATTTCTGCATTTGTCGGAATGCTCGTAGGTGGTATCATCTATGGCGCATGGCTGAACAAGCAGGATATCAAGCACAATCATACTTACTCTTTTGATGATATTGACCTGGAAGCGGCAGAAGAAAAAGCAGTATCTACCGGTCTTCGCATGGGAGCAGGAAAAGCACTTTCTATCCTGTTAGTACCGATCGTTCTGATTCTTTTAGGAAGTTTCATACCATTGATTTTCGGTGAAGATGCGGCGATCACCCCATTTATCAAGTTTATTGGCGGCAAGAACTTTGCTATGCTGGCAGGTGTTATTTACGCAGCGGTTATTTCCAGAAAATACATCAAGAAAAAAGCTACAGACATTATGACAGAAGCAGCAGATCAGGTTGGTTTGATCCTTTTGATCACAGGTGCCGGCGGAGCGTTCGGTAAGATTCTTCAGGCTACCGGTATTGCAGATTATGTTGCAGGATCACTTTCACAGTTCAGTATCCCGATCCTGATCTTATGTTTCCTGATCGCACAGATTATTCGTTGTGCACAGGGTTCCACAACGGTAGCGTTAATGACGACAGCAGCGATTATGTCCAGCACTATTGCAACCAGCACCGTTTCACCGATTCTGTGTGCAATCGCAATCTGTGCCGGTGGTATCGGTCTTTCCTTACCGAATGATTCTGGATTCTGGGCAATCAGCAGATTCTTCAAAATCAGTGTACCGGACACGATCCGTGCATGGACGATCGGTGGTTTTGTTGCAGGTGTTACGATTTTAGTATTTGTATCGATTCTATCACTGTTCCAGGGATTCCTTCCGGGATTAATGTAACAGCGTAAAAAAATAAAACAGGCGTCTAAGGCCTGACGGGAAAGGAGATCGTTCGATGCAGAGCGTCTCCTTTTTCGTCTATGATAACAAAAGGAGGAGAAGAGCATGATAAAACAAAAAAGCGAACCCCAGAGACTTTACTGGGCGCAGTTCGACGCTTTGCAGATGGGGTCCGGCTGGGACGAGGAGGATATTAAAAAACCGCAGATACTGCTGGAAGATGTATTCGGAGACAGTCATCCGGGCAGTACACATCTGGCCCAGTTGATGGAACAGGCGAAATACGGTGTGTTTGAAAAGGGTGGATTCCCCGGACAATACCACACCACGGATATCTGTGACGGATGTGCCCAGGGACATGACGGCATGAACTATATACTGGCTTCCAGAGAAGCGATCTGTGATATGGTGGAGGTCCATGGCAATGTCTATCCATGGGACGGCATGGTATTGTCATCCTCCTGTGACAAGTCCATCCCCGCTCATTTAAAGGCGGCAGCCAGACTGGATATTCCGACTGTATTTATTCCCGGCGGCAGCATGCGTCCCGGCCCTGATATGACAACTTCTCTGGTCGCGGGAGATATTTCTCTCAGACAGAAACGAAAAGGTGCCATCACGGAGCAGGAAGTCCGGGATTACAAACTGACTGGCTGTCCTTCCTGCGGAGCCTGTACGTTTTTGGGGACCGCCAGCACCATGCAGTGCATGGCAGAGGCACTGGGTATGGCACTTCCTGGCTCTGCATTGATGCCGGCGACCATGCGGGACATTTTGCAGAATGCCAGAAATGCAGGGCGAACTATTATGAAACTGGTAGAAATGGGAATCCGGCCAAGGGATATTATGACAAAAGAAGCCTTTGAAAATGCAATCATCATCCACAGCGCCATCGGAGGTTCCACCAATGCTACGCTGCATCTGCCGTCTATCGCGCGAGAACTGGGCTTGGAGATCGAACCGGAATTATTCGATGAGATCAATCACAGAGTACCACACATCGGCAATATTATGCCCAGCGGACAACACCTGACCGAATGCTTCTGGTTTGCCGGAGGGATTCCTATGGTGCAGCGCCAGTTAAAGGATATGCTGCATTTGGATGTGATGACTGTGACCGGTAAGACATTAGGCGAAAACCTTGCAGACGTAGAGAAGGATCATTTCTTCGAAAGAAATATAGGCTATCTACATAACTATGGAATCAAACGTGAGGAAGTGATCCTCCCCAATGACAAGGCGGAGGGCATGGGATCGGTTGCTATTTTGAAGGGCAATCTGGCACCGGAGGGATCCGTGGTAAAGTATTCTGCCTGCGTGGAAAATCTTCTGGTACATGAAGGACCGGCCAGAGTATTCAACAGTGAGGAAGAAGCCTATGAGGCCGTCGTGGAAGGGGCGATCAATCCAAAGGATGTGATTGTGATACGCTATGAAGGACCGCGGGGAAGTGGTATGCCGGAAATGCTCATGACGACAGAAGCCATCGTGTGTGACCCGCGTCTGAACGGAACGGTGTCATTGATCACAGATGGACGGTTTTCCGGTGCCACACGGGGTGCAGCCATTGGACATATTTCTCCGGAAGCGGCAGCAGGCGGACCCCTTGCGTTTTTGGAGGAGGGAGATATTGTCGCATACGATATTCCCAACCGAAGGATTGATATAGTAGGCATACATGGCGTCAAAGTGACAGCGAAGGAAGTAGAAGAAGTATTGGCGGAACGATCCAAACAGGGGATTATTCCAAGACCGCCGAGAAAAGGATTATTCGGAAGATACACGGGCAATGCACTTTCTGCCATGCAGGGTGCAGGATATTAAAAGAGCATAAAAGAAGCGGCGCATGAAAATGTGGACCATGAAAAGGAGAATATAAGAGTATGAACGCAAAATGGATTACCCCTTCGGTCACAGCACTGGATAAGTCCGGTCATGTGGATCTGGAAGCAAACAGCAGATTATATGAAAATCTCATCACAAATGGCATGGATGGTATCTTGATCCTTGGCAGTATCGGAGAAT
>JAQUWF010000160.1 GCA_028692975.1 Lachnospiraceae bacterium | reverse complement strand
ACACTGGCTGGAGTTATGAATATGTCAACGGTACCTGGAATGAATGTATGCAGTGGCTCAAGGAAGGTAAGATTGACCTGCTGTTTCCGGCGGAGTACAGCCCGCAACGCGCACAGGAATACAATTATAGCACCTTGGAATGCTTCATTGATTACGTTGCGTTTTTGACGCGTGCGGATGAGGAAGAACTGTATTTTGAGGATTATGATCATTTTGACGGCCTTGCCGTGGGTATGATCGAAGGAAATTTTCTGAATACGCAATTCGAGGAATTTGCTGCTCAAAAAGGCTTCCGTTATCAGACGCAATACTATTCCACAATGAAGGAACTGAATCAGGGACTGGAAGACAAAGAAGTAGACGCTATTGTGACCGGAAATATGAGCATTGCAGAGAAGCAAAAGCTGTTGGCGAAATTTGACTATATGCCCACTTATTTTATAACCAGCAAAAGTGATACAACGATACTGCCTGTGCTCAATAACGCCATGTATCAGATGAAACTGCAGACACCTAAATTTGCAATAAATTTAATGGAAAAGTATTATGGGGCGATGGAGCGGCAGATACAGAGCTTTTCCAGAGAGGAAGCCCAGTTTATCGGACAGGCTGCGCCGGTCACGGTTGCCTGTGATGCCGATAATTATCCATTTTCCTGGTACGATTCTAAAAGCAGCAGCTTTAAGGGAATCGATGTGGATCTTTTAAAGCGCATTTCGGAAATTAGCGGCTTGACCTTTGAAATAAAGCAGACGGACTCTTTTAAAGAGGCCTGGGAGCTGGCAAAGATAGGCGAGGTCGATCTGCTGACTGGGGTCTATGGGAATGATTCGATTTCCAAGCAATATCAGATGACATTCACAACCTCTTATATGAATGAATATCTGGTGGGCGTGGCCAAAAAGAACAGCATGATTACTTCCGGCATGAATGTTACTGCGGTACTGCTTTCCAATTTTGTCGGCAGCCAGGAATATATGAAGAACGCGCATACAAACTGGACTTTTTTGACTGCGGAATCGGTCGAGGAAGGCCTTGACCTGGTGGAAAGCGGCAGCGCGGATGTTGTGTTTTTAAATTCCTATTTGATGCAGACGGATAGTTTCCCGGATGAGTATCCAGAGCTGGCAATCGCATCCACCAATATGGAATCCATACCGATTTCCTTTGGGGTAGCCAAAGCGCCTGGAGAGGCAGGCATACAGGCAGAATCAGAGATATCTGCGCAGCTGCTCTATTCTGTCATAAACAAATCGCTGCTGCAGATACCGGAGGAGAATATTGACAAGTATATTGCCAATAATACCGGCAGCGAAGCCGCATCACTGTCGTTTAGCGAGCTACTGCGAAAATATCCGCTGTTTTTTGTGGGCCTGGCAACGCTGCTTATCTTCGTGATTTCGGTGGTGGTGTCTTTGCTATACGCTGCCAAAATCCGCTCAAAGAAAAATGAAGTATTGGCACAGAAGAATGAAGAATTGCGCGAGGCAGTGACCTTGGCGGAGAAGGCAAATGCAGCCAAATCGGAATTCCTCTCCCGCATGAGCCATGAGATTCGAACCCCGATGAATGCCATCATGGGTATCACCCAAATTCTCCTGACCATCCCATCCACCTCATTGGAAAGCCGGGAGTATCTGACGAAAATGGATCATGCCTCGGAGCATCTGCTGGCCTTGATCAACGACATTCTGGATATGGCCCGTATTGAGAGCCATAAGGTCATACTGGATCAGAAACCATGCACAATTACAGAGTTTATTCCGATGGTGGATACCATTATCCGGCCGCTGGCAGAAGCGAAGGAGATTACCTATAACAGCAATGGGACGGACATCCCGCCGCAGGTATTTTTGATGGATAAGCTGCGGCTGCAGCAGGTTTTTATCAATTTATTAAACAATGCCGTGAAATTTACAAATCGGGGAGGACTGGTAGAATTTGGTGTTCGGAAATTATCCGAAAATGCAGACAAAGCTACGATTCTGTTTATGGTACGTGATAATGGAATTGGCATATCAGAAGAATTCCTGCCAAAAATCTATGATGATTTTGAGCGTGAAGAGGTGGGGCAGACCAGTGAACACGGTGGAACCGGTCTTGGTCTTGCCATTGTAAAAAATCTGGTATCATTGATGCAGGGAACCATCTCCGTAAAGAGCAAGGTCGGCGTAGGGACCGAATTCAGTGTGATTTTGTGTCTTGACAAATGCGGGAAGCCTGCCGGACAGACGGAACCGGAAGCTATAGCGCCCGAAATGCCGGGTATGGCTTACCATTTTGAACATAAGCGTATACTGCTGGCAGAGGATCATCCGCTGAACGTGGAAATCGCTAAAAAGCTGTTGGAAAACGTGGGAATACAGGTTGAGACCGCAGCCAATGGACAACTGGCTGTAGAGCAATTTGAAAAATCACCTCTTTACTACTATGATATGGTTCTCATGGATATCCGCATGCCGGTCATGGATGGACACCAGGCGACAGAGCAGATCCGCAGACTGGATAGGGCAGATTCACAGTTGCCGATCATTGCCATGAGTGCGAATGCTTTTGCCGAGGATGTCAACGAATCACTCGCACATGGAATGAATGAGCATATGACAAAGCCGATTGCCGTCGCAGCTTTGTATGAAGTACTGCAGAAATATCTGGGAAAATATGTCCCTACAGATAAGCCGTGATTGATGGTAGGAGTTGTTAGGAGATTATGAAAAAACGATAGAGCATGCCGGGATTGAGTGGGTTCAGGGATGCTCTTTTGTACAATCTAAAGGTGATTACCCTAAAAGATGATCTTATCATGACAGACTTTGAAAAGGCGCAGGCAGATGCCTAAACGATTCGTAGATACATAATATTCGCGGAAATCTCACAGGTAAACAAAGCATCGGTTGCCTATTTCCATCTTATTTTGTATGCTGAACGCGAAAGGAGAATAGGACGTGGACTCAAAAATATTTGGACAATTTATAGCAGAAAGAAGAAAAGAAAAAAACAAGACACAGGCAGAGCTTGCAGAGGTGATTGGAGTAACTGACAAGGCAGTCAGTCGCTGGGAAAGGGGAAAGGGATTTCCGGATATTAACACCTTGGAACCATTGGCAGCGGCACTGGAGGTGAGCATTCTGGAGTTGATGCGTTCTAAAAAAGACGAGATGAAAGATAAGAAAAATAATAATGTATCAGCAGAGGAATTAACAGAACTCATGAATCACGCAGTTGAAATGGAAAAAGAAGGACAAAAGCAGGACAGGATGTTTACATGGGTGATAGTACCGCTTGTAATCGTAGTGGCAATTCTGGTTAAATTAAATACTGGATCCAATGTGTTAGGATCCGTCTTCGTAGGTTTTTTCGTGGCGTTTCCTGTGGTTGGAATCTATCTTTTGCTGAGAAGCCAACATGACAAGGACGGGCAGAGGATTTATAGTGTTTTCGTGATTATTGGAATAGGTATACTGATTGGAGTGCTGCAGGTGATAGGCTGTAAGGCATCTTGGCTTATTTGGGGAGTATATGGTGTTCTAAGCCTTGTGATTGGAATACTGAACAAAAGTTGTAATTGGAAAACATGAAAATATTAATATCGTAAATCTTTCGCGACTACAAGGAACTTCAAGAAGTGCCTTCTCTCAAATGGTTAGCAAATTAGTCAAAAAGGGATTTGTAAAAAAAAGTTTCGCCTAAGACCGATAATGAAATAGTCCTGTCCTTAACGGAAACAGGAAAATTTTGCATTGGATTGCTTATTGAATTTAGAAACAGGTTTTTTCTTGAATGAACTTTACCGTGAAATGGAGGGACACACTTTGGCGCAACACAAATTAAAGGGGATTTACGACAAGATATAAAAGTAGTTTTTTCATAGCCTCTATAAATTTGATATTTTTATCATGCGGTCTAATCGCTATGCGGCAATACTCCGGCCCAAGGCCATTAAACCTTGAACAATCCCGTACTTTAATTCCTTGCTCCCAAAGTGCTTGCCGTAAATTTTTATGGGGCGTCTTGAACAATACATAATTAGCTTGTGGCGGAATCACATCAATACCAAGTTCACAAAGTTGTAAATACAGCCAGTCCCTTTCCGCTGCCCAAAATAAGTACGTTTTCTCCATATAGGACGTATCCATAAGCGCACATATCCCTGCGTATTGGGCCGGAACAGATACGGCAAAACTTTGTCCCTGCAATTTCATATCAGAAAGAAGATATTGGCGATTAGAAAAACAGAAGCCAATGCGAAAACCTGCCAAGGAATATGTTTTCGTAAAAGCGTCGATTACTACTAAATTTGAAAAAGAAGATATTGCCTGTTTCACGCTATACTGCTCCCAACCGGGAATAAACTCTATAAAACATTCATCGACAACAAGAATGATATTGCGCTTTTGACATTGTTCTATAATCTCATTTAGGATATGCGGTTTGATAAGTCTGCCTGTCGGATTGTTGGGGTTGCACAAGAAAATCATATCCATATCTGAACTGATTTCAGAAAGCACATTCTCGTCAAACTCAAATTGTGATGAAAAGTCTAATTGATAATGGCGGACTTCACACCCAACAAGTTGCAGAGCGCGATTATATTCTTCAAAAGTAGGCTCAATAATAAGCGCCTGCTTCGGCTTAATTGAGAGGACTAAGCGATACAGTAAATCATCAGCGCCGTTTCCGCACAATATATTTTCGGTAGAAATATCATATTTACCTGACAGCAATTTTGTTAATTTTGTGCAGTCAGGGTCGGGATAATGCTGTGCGATACCTGACAACTTTGTAATGTTTTCTT
>JAQUWF010000053.1 GCA_028692975.1 Lachnospiraceae bacterium | reverse complement strand
ATGAACTGTGTACTGGAGAGACTCAGCGTCCAAGAAGTGTTTGCTAATGGAGTTGAGTGCTTTGATGATATTATGAATAGGGATGTGCGAGGTGAAGTTGATAAGTGCCAGGAGATTGATCTACCGGACTATCAACCGGTTATTAGCGGTTTGAGTAAGATGCTTCTTTATGAATACGATTTTGGTGATGGATGGTGTGTTAGAATTACAAGTTCTGATGTTGATGATTTAATTGAGAGTGAAAGAATTACGCGGGAAGAACTGAGTGAAGCGGTTGCAAAATTGCATGAAACCTATCGTCCGGTTTGCATTGCTCAGGACGGCAGGATGGTCCTTGATGATGTTGGGGGAATTGGCGGTTATGTGCAGTTTTTAAGGGGCATAAACCAGAAGGGGCATAAAGAGGATAGGGATGAAGACGATTGGAGCGAGGAGTATGGAATGTATGCGGATAAGGAAGGCAGCCTGGAATGGGCGAAGAGCCTTGGATGGAGCAAGCGGAGGATAAGTAATAAGAATATGTTGTAAAACAGAACCGACTATGGAAACAGAGAAGATAAATAGCCATACATTCCTGTTTCCATATTGCACTCGGTCAGAAGTTGCATATTTCACATATTTCGTTTGCGTTTTCTTTTGAGTAACTGCTGAGTTGATAGGAACGAATTCTTTCTTTCGCAATAACTGGGACAATGAATCCATTTTTCACCAAGTTTGCTGTTCGATTAATAATTGTCCTGTTTGTTACGCCAAGCAGTTTTCCTACCTCTATAGGAGTAAACTCATTCATCCGATTCTGAATCAAAAACAAAAGCAGCACTCTTTCTTTTGCATTCAAATAGGAAAGACTTACCTGAATATTATTTTCCTTCGTTGTAGTTGAAATTTCACAGATTTTGTTCGAATACAATTCCATCATTCTGAGAAAATATCCAATCCAAATCTCAGGATGCGGTGGATTATCTCTTCCTGAATAATATAACGCAGGTAATCCCATTTGCAATGAATTATAGTATTCATCTGAATCGTAGGCAAAATATTCTTCTAACGAGCCAATTCCCTGAAATCCATATCCATAGTAATCCAAAATATATCCGGATATCAATCTTGCTGTTCTTCCATTTCCATCTTCAAATGGATGTATTGTTACAAGTTGATAATGTACAATGGCTGCAATTATTAGAGGATGATCATCAGTTGTATTAATATAAGTTTCTAACTCACTTAACAATTCCGGAATATCGATATTCTCTGGTGGAATATAGTCTGCGTTCCCATTTTGTGCATCATATACCGCAAACAGAAAGCCTGGCGGCATTGATCCTCTTAATCCGATTTTTTTCTTTGATGCACCTTTTTCTACAATAGCCTGCACATCCATAATCATTTTCACATCGACTTTTTCTTTTTTCTGCAGTTTCTTCTCCAAAAATGAAAGCGCCATAAAATAATTCCTAACTTCCTGTTCGGGTTTTAAGAAATGTTTGTGTGGATCACTTTCTATCGCCTCATCTACCTGCTTCTCTGTCAAAGGATTCCCCTCGATCTTGTTAGAAGCATAAGAACTTTTTTTCTTGGAATTTTTTCTTAATTTGTTTATTACGATTGTTGGAAGTTCCACATTTGAAACTCGAAATCGATTTCCTTCTATTGCTGTAATCTGTCTTAAAATCTCGTTTGTTATGACTGATTTAATCATCTATCATAGCCTCTTTTCCTTAAAATAATGTCTCCTGCCTAAGAAGTATTATACCATTATTTTCACTAAATTTCACTATTTTTTCACTGTTTTTCAATTCCTGATTTTCTCTGATTTAAACTGCCAATTTCTTGCTTTCCACTAACAACTGCTTACTGCAATGCTTCTTACAAGAGTGGGCAAGTGATTTTAACCGCATCAGCTTTGTCTGATTTCACTTTACGAATTGTATTTTCAACGGCCATCGGCTATACTGTTTGTAAAAGAACTGCAGGGTGAAAAAATAGGTTATCAGTTTTTGAAGCTGGAGAGAATATGAATTTAAAGTATTAAGGAAGTGGTTATGTTAAAAGTGTATGCATATAATGCAGGAAAAGGTGACTGTATAAGAATACAATATGGAGATGGTCATAATATTATCGTTGATTCCGGCGTGAGAAGATTTGGTCCTGAATTTCAGGAAATTTGTGAGTCGATTCATGATGATGGAGAAAATATTGATTTATTGATTATTACGCATTTAGATGAAGATCATTTGGGTGGTGCCCTATATGCGATGGGCGATAAGAAATTATCATACATCAGTGAGGCTTGTATGAATTATGATAAGAATGTTGAATCTAATATGTCAGTGAACGTACAGCTATCATCAAAACAAAATATAGAATTATATCAGAGGATGACGAATCGAAATATTCTGGTTAAACCTGCTATACAAGGGACTTCTTATTTACTGGGTGGAGCCCAAATTGATATTATATGGCCACCACAAAAAGTTGCACAAGCAACGTATTGCGAACAGAGTCAATCACCATTGGCCTATCAGTCGGATTATGGTCAAAGTTTGGAGAAACTTGGAGAGGCAGTAATAAGGCGGAAAGATAAAAGTCAGAGTAACCGTGCAAGTGTTGTATTTATTTTTTGTTATGAGGGTAAGAAACTTCTTTTTACAGGAGATGCATGGGGAACAGATATTGTTACTGCTTTGCCGCCGAAAATAACGTTTGATTTAATAAAACTTCCACATCATGGGGCCGTAGGGAATATTACAGAAGAATGGAAAGATATCAGATGTAAGTCTTTTCTCGTGTGTACGGATGGCATTGCTCATCCAGACAAACAAACGATTGCAAAAATACTTAAGTGGAACGAAGAAATAAATGTTTATAGTCCTTCAGAGTGGTGGAAGTGTGGATTTTTGATGAAAGAAGATAAAGACAAAAAAACTTTGCAATTTTTTACAACAAAGAATCGTGCAATAGAATTATAAATCGGCTACAGTAGGAGAAGATGATATTGGATGAATTATTGAGTATTAAGATTCAGTCTACGCAGGAATATAGTGTATTTATAACTGATGAAAAATTTACAGGTACTGGAAGTGGCTTGTTGTATTATCAGGGTGGCGATGTTTTTTTTGTTTTTACCTGCAGACACGTTATTGCAGGTATTTCCTCTGATATGCTGCACCTGTATTTTCTGTTGCCAATTGATCCTGAGAATGATGATTATCAGGAATTCAGGGTTGAGATTCCTAAAACTCAGGTTGCTATTCCACCACAGGAAGAGAGTGAACAATATGATTTTGTTGTTATTCCACTAAAAAAAGAGAATCACATAAAATTAAATCCAACAAACTATTTTGTAAATGAAGCAACGAAGAATCAGTCTGTATTTATCCATGGCTTTCCAGGCGGCAAGGTTGAGGGAGAGATGCTTCTTGAAGCATTAGATTATACAAGAGGAACGGTGTTACATAATATTCATTCTAACCATCGTTTTTCGCTACGTGATGATGATAGTTTTCTAGATCAGGGAAATAGAAGATATGAGTTGGAAGGGTTTTCTGGTTCACCTGTATGGGAAGCAGAGAATGAATTGTTGAGCGTAACAGGTCTTCTTTCAGCAGGGGCTCGAATGACTGTATATCGTTCTCGTGTTTATGCGGAAAAGATGGAATATATACGTAGTTTTATGAAGAATCGCTTTGATATTTATATGAAGACGAAACTGGAGGCAATTCCTGAAGTGGACGTTGCAGGTGAGACTCAAGATATGATTTGTTACAATGGAACGATTGCGCAACTTGAAACCGAAACTGAAAATGATAAATGGTTTAAACTTAAGATTGAGTCAATAAGAGGCTACATAGATGATTTGAAATATGAAAAGGCTATTGATACAGCTAAGGCAGCTATTGATAATGAGGTATTTGAACAAGGAAGAAATGAAAATCAACGGCGCCTTATGCAACACCTTCTTTACTGCTACGAAATTGTTCTAATGGATGATGATTTTGAATTCTTAGAGAAGGAAATGAATAGAAGGGAACTCATAATAGGGCATGACCATATTAGATCCATGACGGCTACATTTAGCAGAAAAGAGTATCAAAAGACATTAGATTTTGCTGAAAAATATTTAAAGCAATGCACGAAAAATGATTATAAAGTTTCTATAGCTAAAGTATTTATTAGTCTTTCGAAAGTGTATATAGAGAATCTTTCGTATGAGGAGTCGATTAAGCCCTTTTTAAATGAAAAGGATAGCTTTACATTTGATGTTGCAGATGCCGAAACAGAAAGTTTGATTTATCAGATGATTGGATATGTTTTAAGCGAGCATTATCATCGTCATTCACAGGCTATCCGTTGTCTAAATAGGGCATACAGAGTTGGTTTTGATAAGATGGTTCTGGAGTCATTGGCCTGTGAGTATTATTTCATGTCCATTGCGAATGCGACAGATGCAGATGATAAAGTTAAAATATCAGCCATAGATAGAAGTGTTTTATATAAAGCACGCGAATGTTTTATTATTATCATGGATAAGGCAGATGGATTATTCTGGAAAAGTGCTATCAAAAGGATCGGGATTATAATATATAATACGTTTGTGTTTTCAATGGATAATTATCGTTCAATTCGAGTATATTCAGATGTGAAAAAGTATTTGCCTGATTTGCCGCAAGAAGAATTGCATGATGTGGAATTAAAATATGCAAAAATAGATTGCCAAAAGGGTGATATCGATTTCGCTCAATACAAAACATTAACGGAGCAAGATTGTTGTTTGTTGATGGTAATGGCTGATTTGCAGGCTGCAACATTATTTCTCCAGGGGAAATCAATCCAAATGCTGCGTTTTCCTGTTATTGAGAATCAACTTCGGACAACGATTCAAAACGCAGAAAATAATCTTAGTACAATAAAGGAGGCTGATAGACTCTGGATTAGAGTGACGTTGATTAATCTTTATGGGAGGGGGATATTCGTATATAACTGGAATGTGATAAATGAAATCAAAATTCATTTTGATGAAATACAGAAAAATGCAGACCCTGAATTGATTAAGTCAATGCAGAACTTTATATTCGAGTGCGAACATCCATTTGAGGAAGCAGTATCGGTGTTCGAAAAATGTTTTGAGGAAGAAAGAACGCTTATTAATTGGTATGAGTTGTGTAATCTTTATATTCGACATTTTAAACTGAATGAGGCGGATATTCTTTATAAAAAATTATTTCTAGAACATAGAGATTTAATCGAACCAGAATCTGAATTCGTATATCGTTCTTATATAGATTATGTGACAATTAATCAGCGCAATGTAAATGATGCATTAAAATGTTTTTTGGAAGCAAAAACATATATAAAAGACGTTGATATTGAAAATTATTGGGAACTGGAACTTATGCTTTACACTAATACTTTTAATGAACCGGAACGTTTTGAGGAAGAAAGACTTCCGTATGTTCGACTTGGCCTTATGCCTACAGAAGTATACCATAGAGGGGCATTTATTGCTTATATGTTGAATCTTAATTTGACAAAAGCAAAAGAACATAATATCTATCCAAGTCATATATTGCAACAAAATTATTTTTTATCTGCAGAAATTCCAAATGAATTACTTCATTTTATGGCGTGGCAGAGATTGATTAGGCCAGTTGTCATTCCGCAGGTGAACAAATATATGCTTCCTCAGAATGAATTATGGGTGGAAGAAACAATGAATAAGGAAGAGTGGCATCATAATGTAAAAGAGATTTCAGGAAAATATAATTTATCCATCAATCGAATGATTGCAGTTGATGCCTGGACATTATGCTTGCTTGCTTTTGATGAAAAACTTGAACTTTTAGAAAAACTTGATATGATTTATGTGTCCCATGCAACTATTTCCCGACTAATGGAACAAGCAAAATGCACTGCATTGTATCAAGTTCACCAAGTGTTGGAATATATAGAGACACATCAGAATGTATTAATAAGATCCGCGGATTTTAAACATCAAATTGAGATCCGTGAGAACCTTGATTATGACGAAACAGCAAGTGTAATTGCGATTGCTTATGAAAAAGGTTGTCCTGTTGTTTTGGGAGAACCAGAGTTGAAGCAGCCAATAATTGATAATTATAGTCAAATGATTGTTCGTGCAAATATGTTTAAGGAACTGTTAGCATTGGCTTATGAGAAATAAGAGTCGTGGATGCGTTTGCATCTGGAGTTGGGGAGAGACGAGAGAGCGAATGGATGAAAGCAGAAGCAGAAAAGATAACGGAAGTACTAAGAGCTTATGGCGATGTGAAGTACGACGATACCATAAGTCGTGATATTATCGTTTCTGCTTCGATGCCACTTGGTGAATATTACGTTGCGGCGGAGCCGCCTGTCCGGTGTGGCGAGAGCCACTGTTCCGGACGAGCAGAGCCACCTATGTTTATTCTGACTGTGCTGGATCTAATCCATAGACTTCTCTCATGGAAATATCCTTGGTTTGATCGATGCTTTCAATGTTGATTTTGTATGAATCGTACGATATTCGATCCATGATAGCATCTGCCAGGGTGTTCTCCTGCGAGTCGCACAACCTGTCATACCAGTCTTCTTCTCTGAACTGAGAACAGAAGATGGTTGAAGCTTTCTTACGTCTCTTATGAATTAGTTCAAAGAGATTACGTGCTTCAGATTCATTTAAACGAATTAATAGCCATTCGTCTAAAATGAGAAGTGTTGGGTTGTTATATTTCTTCAGGACCGAAGGAAAGTCTCCTTCATCCCGAACTGCCTGTAAGTCCACCAACAGATCGGGCAATCGAACATACTTTACTGAAAAGTATTGTTTGCAGGCTTCCATTCCGAAAGCACATGCCATATAAGTCTTACCACTTCCAGTGGCACCGGTGATAAATATGTTACGGTTCTCAGCAATGTATTCGCAGCCTGCTAATCTGCTGATTAACTGCTTGTTAAGCCTTCTGCCGGATTTATAATCAATACCCGCTATGCAGGCATCTGGTTGTTCTAACTCTGCATTGCGTATCAGTCTTTTTAGACGATTGTTTTTACGACTGGTATATTCAACATCCACCAGCATTCCGAACCTGTCATCAAAAGAGACATCCTTCATTGATTTATCATCAAGCTGGATGCGGAATGCGTCAGCCATAGCAGTGAAGTGCATTTCAATTAACTTATTATTCGTGCTTTCATTGATCATGATTTCTTACCTCCATAGTATCGGGCACCTCTTGTTATGCCGCTTGGTTTCTTTGGCTTTTCTTCTGGGTTTTCATTGGATGAAAGTGTTTCCTTCATGGTAATCAGAAGATTTTTGATACTTTTATAGCTTGGTGAACTGGTATAGGAAAGTGCTTTTTTACAAGCTGCTTCCAACATAGTATCTGAGTATTTCTCAGCCAGTTTCAACAATCCCATACAACTGCGGTATGATTGTTGTTCCACCCTGCCAGAGGTAAGTATTGCATTTACAACTTCATTTGTGTTAGTTCCAATCGAGGCTGCCCATCTACGAAAGCGGTTGCCATCCCATTCCAGATATTTCTGGTGGTCTTCAGGCATATGCTCCGCAACTGTAGAATACATACCAGGTCGTCCGTACAGACGTCTGTGTGAGGCGAGTCGATTGTGATTATAAAAGATTTCAATCGTTGTTTCTGTTACACGCACATCAACCTTATTTCTGATATACTGATAAGGCACAGAGTAGTACATCTTATCTACTGCGATGTGATAGTTGAACTGCACAGTGGCTTGTTTCCACTCGGCAAGTTCATATGAGGTAGCAGGCAACGGTGCCAGTAATGGCTTTTCTTCCCCAAGAAATAAACTGAGCCTGCTACCTTCCTTCTTCTGAAAAAGATTAACATTGAAGGCATTGAGCTTATCTCGAATTGCAGAATTTAATTCTGACAGAGAAAAGAACTGTTCATTTCTGAGTGCGGCAGTGATCCAAGTGGATATGCTGCCGACTGAGCCTTCAGCATTCGGTTTATCTTTTGGTTTTCGAACCCTTGCTGGAATGATGGCAGTGTTATAATGTTCTGCCATTTCATGATAAGTAGTATTTAATACAGGTGTGTACCAATCACTTTTCTGATGGTTAACAGCAGTAGTGCAGTTGTCAGGTACCAGCATTGGTGTAACGCCACCGAAGAATTCATACATGTGAATATGGGCTGTAATCCAAGCTTTTGTCTTTTCGTTTATGAAGGCTTCTACGTAGGCATACTGACTATAAGTCATAACACCTACAAACAGCCATGCTTCTGTAATCTCTCCGGTATCAGGATCAATGATGTGCGCCGGATCACCAGCCCAGTCAACTTCCATCTGTTCACCCGGTTTACGAGGAATATGCATGGTTGCACGACGCTTCTGCTCATCCTGTTGGATATGATAGCAGAATTGGGAATACATAAGAGGTTCTTCGTTATTCATTCGACAGTCCTCACAGTATTCTACCCACAAAAGTTTCTTGCTTACACCATTTCGTAATAGTTCTTTGCGTATGTAAGCAAAGCCAGGCATCCTTTTATCGGTTGCCGTTTTGTTCTTGGGAAACATAAGGTTCTCAAGAACAGCATCTGTCATTGATTTATCCAGCGGCCAGGAGATGTTCATCTCATCGGCTTTTGAAAGAACCTTTGACACAGTGTTTCTTGAAACGTTGCAGCTGCGTGCAATGTTTCGTTCGCTGAATCTCAGACTTTTTAGTCTGATGATGTCACGATACTTGGTCATAGTCATGACCTCCTTTATCTGTATTTACACCAAATGGTGCATAATTACAGTATAAAAGAAAATATATATAATGATTCCCTTACTCCGGTATCATGATTCCCATGACCGGAATAGTGGTTTCCGAATTACCGGATTACTGGTACAGTTACCGGAATGTTGGCTCTGTCGCACCGGAAGGGTGGCTCTCAAAGTCCGGACTGGTGGCTCAAAGAGCCCCAGAATACTCAACTTGGAGCGATTAATCAAGGATACGAGAAAGAATACATTATCATTGATGGTGCAGTCTGTGATTAATTTGCATAGAAAAATGCTTGCACCAAAGACAGGTGCAAGCATTTTCCTCTGTTTTCTCTAAGGACCTTTATCTTAATCTCTTTGAAATAAATCTCGTGTGTAAACTTTTTCCCTGACATCTTCCAAATCACTATCAAATCGATTGGCCAAAATAGCCTGAGACTGTGCTTTGAATTCTGCCAGATTATTTACGACTTTACTACCGAAAAACGTTGAATGATTCTTAAGGGTTGGTTCGTATACAATTACTTCGGCACCTTTGGCTTTGATACGTTTCATGACGCCCTGGATGCTGCTTTGTCTGAAATTATCGGAATTGCTCTTCATGGTTAAGCGGTATACACCGATAACGCATTCTTTTTCATGCTCAGGAGAATATTCCCCGCTATTATAATAATCATAATATCCAGCCATGCTCAGTACCCGGTCAGCGATAAAGTCCTTTCTCGTCCGGTTGCTTTCCACAATGGCGCTCATCATATTCTGTGGCACATCATCGTAGTTGGCCAGGAGCTGCTTGGTATCCTTTGGCAGACAGTAGCCGCCATAGCCGAAACTAGGATTATTGTAGTGGGTTCCGATTCTTGGGTCCAGACAAATACCATCTATGATATCTTTTGTATTTAATCCCTTCATTTCTGAGTAAGTATCCAGTTCGTTGAAGTAGGAAACGCGAAGAGCCAGGTAGGTATTTGCAAAGAGTTTTACGGCCTCGGCTTCTGTAAATCCCATAAATAATGTATCGATATTTTCTTTGATTGCCCCTTCCTGAAGGAGCGCCGCAAAGGTGTGAGATGCTTTTACAAGTTCTTCATTGGCTGCATCTGTTGAAACGATAATACGGCTTGGGTATAGGTTATCATACAGGGCTTTGGATTCGCGTAGAAATTCCGGGCTGAAGATAATATTGTTGGTATGGTATTTTTTACGAACGCTGGCAGTATATCCCACAGGGATAGTGGACTTGATTACCATAATCGCGTTTGGATTTACTTTTAAGACCAGTTCGATAACTGTTTCTACAGCCGAGGTGTCAAAATAGTTCATTTTGCTGTCATAATTGGTCGGTGCTGCAATAACAACGAAATCAGCATTTTTATAAGCTGCTTCGCCATCTAAGGTAGCAGTAAGATCCAGGTCTTTTTCAGCCAGATATTTTTCGATGTATTCATCCTGGATAGGTGATTTTCTATTATTGATCAGTTCTATTTTCTCTGGAATAATATCAACGGCGGTTACATGGTTATGCTGCGCAAGTAATGTAGCGATAGATAGACCAACATAGCCAGTGCCTGCTACGGCAATATTAAGTGGAGCGTGTGTCTCCGGTTTTGTAGAATTTTTTTCTTCATTAAATAAAGATGTGGGTTCAAAGTCCAGAACTTCACTTAATTTTTCCAACTGTGGAATAGAAGGAATGTAATCATGGGATTCCAGGCGACTTAACATAGCACGATTAATACCCGTTGCCTCTGCCAGCTGCTGCTGGGACATTTTCTTTTCTTTTCTCGAATCTAATATCTGCTTGGCCAAAAGTGACATGGATAATTTTTTCATTGGAAGTCTCCTTAATATAAAAATGTTGTTTGAAATAACAATATGAAGTGGCGGTAATATATTATAAAACATATGTATCATAACAAATAGCAGAAAATAATACAATACTTAAATTATAAAATGATTAAATTTATTGTTAAATTTCAGAGAAATGTTGTTTTAAATAACAAATATAGTGGGAGATAGGATGAGAAATTACTCTGTCCATGAAGAATATCAGGTTGATTCAAACTAATATAGATGTTACTATGTTTATATTATTTTTTCTGGTTTAAGAGGAGGCATAAATGGATTATTTGTATTCATCCCTTGATCCGGCGATTGATCGGTGGTGTTATGTGGTTGCAGCGATTTTGGCGTTGGGGACGGGGATTGTGGCGAATTTATTTCGTCTGAAAAAGAAACTTACATGGAGCCAATGTATTGGAATGTGTCTGGTGGTGGCCTATATTTTTCTGGTGTTTGGTTCCACGGTTCTTTCCAGACCTACTTATGCGACGCATTTATATGAATTGCATCCCTTCTGGTCGTATGAGCAGATATGGAATGGCAATAAGTCGCTGTTCTGGGAGGATATTCTGAATGTTGTGTTACTCATTCCGGAGGGAGTATTTTTGTCTATGGCCCTGCGGATTGGGGATTTGAAAAATAAGTATACGGCCATGACGGTCATATGGATCAGCTTTCTTACCACGGTATGCATTGAGGGAAGTCAGTTGATTTTCCGTAAAGGATTGTTCGAATTCGATGATATATTTCATAATACACTGGGTGGGCTGCTGGGATGTGTGATTTATTTGGTAATTCACAAAATATGGGAAATCTGCGCAGGTCATAAGCAGTGATTTACAAGAGACTTTCTTTCTAAACACTTCATATTCTTTATATAATTGTTAGAAAAGAAAGGAATAATTGTATATGGAATATGGAGGTTTTTTGTTTAAGGACAAGGTATTGAGTTTTTTGTATCAGAATGGGAAGAAGCAGGAGGAGGTATCCATGGAGTCCATTGCGGAGCAGTGGCTTCGCAATGTGAGACTGCGGGTGAAGGAGTCTACGTATGTGAAATACAATAATATCGTGCGGAATCATATTGTTCCTGTCATGGGACAACTTTCGGTGGAGAATCTGACCACGACGGTATTAGAATCATTTGTCGAGGAAAAACTAAAGAATGGCAGGAAAGACACGGGTGAAGAATTATCGGTGAAATCGGTAAAAGACATTGTGGCAGTGGTTAAGGGTATCTGCAGTTTTGCCACCAGCCAGAATATGGAAATCCCCTGTCATTTTGACCAGGTACGGATACGGATGCGCAATCCGGAAATACAGGTGATGGACAGGCTGGCGCAGATGAATCTGGAGCGTTTCCTGATGGAGGATGATGATCTGAAAAGGACAGGGATATTGCTGAGTCTGTACATGGGGCTGCGCCTGGGCGAAATCTGTGCCCTGCAGGTGGAGTGCATTGAAATGGAAACGGGTATCCTGCATGTGCGCAATACCATGCAGCGGATACAGAGCCTTGATCAAAAGGAGCAGAAAAAGACCAAGGTGATCGTGACGGAAGCAAAAAGCCTTTCTTCAATCCGCGATATTCCCATACCTGTTTTTCTACAGAAGCGTCTGGATATTATCAAGGATTTACCAAAGAACGCGTATTTTCTCACCGGAAGGCCGGATGCGTATATCGAACCGAGAACTATGGAAAACACATTCAAACGCTATCTGACACTGTGTGGAATCAGCGGAATGAATTACCATGTGCTGCGCCATACATTTGCCACAAGATGTGTGGAAGCAGGTGTAGATGCCAAGACGTTAAGTGAAATATTGGGACACTCCAATGTGAATATTACGTTGAATCGCTATGTGCATTCTTCTATGGAACAGAAGCGAAAGAGCATGGAAATGGTGAAAATCGGAATGGCATAATATAGAGAAAAGAAGACAACTGCATGCAGATAGTTGTCTTCTTTTGACTTGAAATCTTTCTATTCCGGATACATCAACTGTTCCTCTTTAATATCATTCAATACATTTTTCAAATACTTATCTGCCCAATAGTTTGCCATTGGCAGGTTCATGTCCAGGTAATTGCCGCAATCCTTTGCGCTGGCGCCTGGGACATCGCCTCTGAAATCACGGATGAATTCGAACATACGCTTTAACAGCGGCACGATGTCTCTGGATTCATAATCGCCGTTTAGGAGCAGGTAATTGCCGGTACGGCAGCCCATGGGACCCCAGTAGATGATCTTGGAGCCGAACGCTTCGTCATTTCTGAGGAAGGTGGCTGCAAGGTGCTCGATGGCGTGGAGGTCGGCAGTGTTGATGACTGGCTCCTCGTTTGGGGAGGTCATGCGGATGTCAAAAGTAGTGATGACCTGGTCACCCAGATGATCTTTCCGGGATACGTATACGCCCGGCTGTAATTTTATATGGTCGATGGTAAAACTTGCTATTTTTTCCATGGTTTTAGGAACCTGCTTTCTTTGTTTTTGTCGGATGTGCCGAAGAGTGGCGCAAACGCTCTGTTTCTCTTAGTATATAGTAATTCAGCCGTGACTTCAAGATTGACTTTGTACAGTACCAGTGGTACACTAATTTTATTGAAAAAAGGTGGAATGTGAGGAATTTTTACATGATTAACGATAAGAAGGTTTTATTTAGTGCAATGCAGTCTACAGGTACCCTGACTTTGGGGAATTATCTGGGTGCATTGAAAAACTGGGTAAATTTAAGTGACGATTACGAGTGCTTTTACAGTATTGCGGACATGCATTCTATTACGGTGCGCCAGGATCCGGCTACGCTGCGCAAACGTGCGCGGGCATTGCTCATTTTATATATTGCGGCAGGCATTGATCCGCAGAAGAATTGTCTTTATTACCAGTCACAGGTTTCCGGCCATGCGGAATTGGCATGGATATTGAACTGCTTTACCTATATGGGTGAGATGAGCCGTATGACCCAGTTCAAGGATAAGAGCGCGAAACATGCGGACAATATCAATGTTGGCCTCTTTACTTATCCGGTACTGATGGCGGCGGATATCTTACTATATCAGACCGATGTGGTTCCGGTAGGCATCGACCAGATGCAGCATCTGGAGATTTGCCGGGATATCGCCATGCGTTTCAATAATGTGTATGGGGATGTATTTACCATTCCGGAAGCATACATCGGCAAGGCTGGCGCCAAGATCATGAGCCTTCAGGATCCGGTGAAGAAGATGTCCAAGTCCGATGATAATCCAAACGGAAGTATTTATCTTATGGATGACCCGGATACCATTATCCGTAAATGTAAGAAAGCAGTGACTGATTCTGAGGGCTGTGTGCTGTATCGTGATGAGCAGCCAGGCGTGAAGAATCTGATCGATATATACCGTTCCTGCAATGATCTTACCGTAGAGCAGGTTGTCAAAGAATTTGACGGCAAAGGCTATGGTGATTTCAAGATGGCGGTTGGTGAGTCTGTAGTCAGTGTCTTGAAGCCTCTGCAGGACCGTGTGGCGGAACTGGAAAAGGACAAGGCATATATCGATGGCATCATCAAAGAGAACACAGAAAAAGCGACGTATTTTGCAAACAAGACGCTGCGTAAGGTACAGCGAAAAGTAGGATTCCCGGATCGCATTCGTTAGAGTGGCATATATGCATAGGAACAGGAGGTACGACTTATGACAGTAGAAGAGGTATTAAAGATTCTGGAAATGCAGGAGGAGGTTCTGCAGTTTTCTCATTTCACACATGCAGATGCATGGGCGGTGGGCAATGCTATCGTTGCGGAGGCCAGTAGACGTGATCTGGCTGTGGCAGTCAGTATCCGGCTCAATAACGGAAGCACGGTGTTCCAGTATGAATTCGACGGAACAGGGTTGGATAATGAACACTGGATGCAGCGTAAGATGAATACTGTGAAATATAAGGAAATGAGCAGCCTTCGCGCTTATACGGAACTGCAGGTGAGCGGAGAGACTCTGGACGACTGGGCTATGGATCCAAGAGAATTCGCGATCTGCGGCGGTGGTTTTCCTATCCGTGTGGAGGAAGTGGGTGTGATCGGCGTGATCCTCGTTTCCGGTCTGGAGCATGTGGCGGATCATGATCTGATTATTAAGTGCATCAGCAAATATCTCCATGTGGACGAGATACCGAGAATCCGTGGAAGCTTTTGATTCCATGGAGAACTGTATGAAAATAACACATATAAAGCACAGTTGTTTCTGCGTAGAATTAGAAAAAGCGGTTCTGCTGTTTGATTATTTTGATGGACCGCTGCCGGAGTTTGATTCCAGGAAGGACCTCTATGTGTTTTCCAGCCATGTACATCCGGATCATTTTGGCTTTGCTGTATTCGAACGGATGGATGCATATGAAAATGTGCACTATATTCTATCCAGAGATATCCATAAGAAATTTAATGAGAAATTTTTTTATAAGAAGGGAGTTTCGGCGGACACTTACGAAAAGATATTATTTGTAAAGGCTAATGAGACTTATGAGATTGGAAATATAAAGGTGGAAACGCTTTTATCCACGGATATCGGCGTAGCCTATGTGGTAGAAGCAGAAGACAAATGCATATACCATGCCGGGGATTTGAACTGGTGGAGTTGGCCGGGAGAGAGTCGGGAAGAGGCAGAGCGGCGGGAGACGCAGTTTAAAAAGCAGATCGCAAAGATTCAGGGCAGACATTTTGATATAGCCTTTCATCCGCTGGATTCCAGGCAGGAGGAGAATTTCTATAAAGGCTTCGACTGGTTTATGAGATCGACGGATACCGATATGATATGTCCCATGCATTATTGGGAGGATGAAGCGGTCATTGATAAGATAAAAGAAATGGACTGTGCGAAAGCATACCGTGAAAAAATCAAATATGTAAAAGAACTGGAAGTTCTCCCCTACGGAAGTCTTTGAGAAAAGCGGCCGGCCCTATAATAAGGGACTGGCCGCTTTGTTTTATTTAGAGAACCATAATATCCGCCATATCCGCTGGGAGCGGACAGGTAAAATGCAGGGGATTTTTCGTAATGGGATGCTGGAATTCCAGCCCATAGGAGTGGAGTGCCTGCCTGGATATACGAGCGAAATCTGGATAATAAAGATAATCTCCAATCAGAGGGTGTCCAAGGTATTTCATATGGACACGTATCTGATGGGTGCGGCCCGTTTCTAACTGTAATTCCATCAGGGAGAGCTCGTTGTTGCTTGCAAGGACCCGGTAATGGGTGACGGCGCGCTCCCCATGGGTAAAGTCCACACCGCGCTCTATGGCAGAGCCCTCTACACGCCCTATAGGGGCATCAATCACACCTGCAGCAGGAACAGGGCAGCCTTCCACTATAGCACGGTAGGTGCGGTGTATTTCGCGATTCACCATCATCTGGGAGAGGATAGCAGAACTCAGCATATGTTTTGCCAGGATCAAAAGACCGGTGGTATCCCGATCCAGCCGGTTGATACAGCGATAGACGAAGGGCTGGTTCTTTGCGGCAAAATAAGCGGCAACACCGTTGGCAAGCGTATTATCGTAATTATTCTGGGATGGATGAATGGGCATGTCAGCCGGTTTATTTAAGACCATGATATCTTCATCCTCATAAACAATGTCCAGATCCATTGCCACGGGAATGATGTTTTCCGAAGAGGCTTCCTCCAGGATTGTAATCTGTAAAATATCACCACGGTGCAGCACATCGCAGGTGCGCGCCCAGAGGTCGTTGCGCTTAATACCCTCGTGAGTCTTTTTCAGATGAATGAGAATATGGCGGGAGTAGCCATGAGCACGTAAAAAGTGCTCAATGGTTACTCCCGCTTCTGTTTCTGTTATAGGGTATTGAAAAATTCGATTCAAAATAGTATTCCTTCTCAAGTCAAAATATTCAACTTGCTTTTACTTTATTCCATAATTCATTGTAATAACTGTCCACATCATCACCCAGGAAGCGGTAGGTCTCGCAGTCCTTTAAGTCCTCCGCTGTGGGGAAGGCGATGGAACTGTTGCGGATAGATTCGTCCTCGATAAGTTCCCGCGCCGCCTTGTTCGGCGTAGAGTAGGTGATATATTCGAAGTTCTTCAAAGCAATATCACCACGACACAGGAAATTGATGAAGGCTTCCGCATTCTCTTTATTCTCCGCGTTCTTCGGGATGACCCAGGAATCAATCCATACATTGGAGCCTTCTTTGGGAATGACGTATTCCAGATCTGGATTCTCCTGTTGGGTGTAAATGGCTTCGCCGGAGTAAATTACACCGAGAGCCGCTTCGTTTCCGATCATTTTATCACGTACCTGATCAATGACATAAGCCTGTACCAGCGGTTTTTCTTTAATCAGATCATTCATAGCCTTCTGCAGCTCACTCACGTCCGTTGAATTCAGGGAAGCACCGTTTCGTTTCAGGGCTACTGCAAAGGCGTCACGAACGCTGTCCTGCATGAGAATGTTGTCGTTGTATTTTTCATTCCAGAGAATATCCCAGCTGTCTACCGGATCAGAGACCATGGTCTTGTTGTACAGGATACCAACGGTTCCAAAGCAGTAGGGTACGGAATATTCATTGGTAGGGTCAAAGGATGTGGACTGTTCCAGATAGTCCGGGTCGATGTTGGCAATATTCGGTACATTGTCAAAGTCAATCTTTGCCAGCAGATTATTTTCGATCATACGCTGGATCATGTAGTCGGAAGGGCAGACCACATCGTAGGCGATAGCACCGGATTGAATTTTTGGATACATGATCTCGTTGGTCTCGAATTCCTCATAGACTACGTGAATGCCAGTCTCTTCCTCAAATATATCGATGACATCCGGGTCAATATATTCGCCCCAGTTGTATACCACAACCTGTTCGGAACCGCTCTGTCCGCTTTCTACATGGTAGAAGATACCGCCGGATACGATAATCAGGATCATAGACACAGGGATAACACGGCCGAATATCATGGCCTTATTAAAGACCTTGTGTTTGGCAGTTTTTGTGTCCTTGGGTGACATATTGATCAGAAGCATAAGCAGCAGCACCGATACGAAAAGCAGTGTAGAAAGTGCATACATTTCCGGCTTGATGCCTTTACGGACCTCGGAATAAATCTTGGTGGATAAGGTATCCACACCGGGACCTTTGGTAAAATGTGTAATAATAAAGTCATCCAGTGACATGGTAAAGGCCAGCAAAAAGCCGGAGAGTACGCCCGGTAAAATATCCGGGAATACAACTTTCATAAATGCATAGACCGGGGAAGCTCCCAGATCCAGCGCTGCCTCATAAGTACTTTTGTTGGTCTGTTTTAATTTTGGCATGACACTTAATATAACGTAAGGAATATTAAAAGTAATATGTGCCAAAAGGATCGTGGAAAATCCCAGGGTAAATCTGCAGGCGATAAACAGCAGCATGAGAGAGATACCTGTTACGATATCTGCATTCAGCATGGGGATATTCGTCACCGTCATAAAGAAGGTACGGGATCTTGCCTGCATGGTATTGATGCCGATGGAGGCCGCCGTTCCGATAATCGTTGCCACCAGTGCGGACACAAAAGCGATGATCAGCGTGGTGTACAGCGCATTCATAATGGAAGTATCCTGAAATAAGGATATGTACCATTTTCCGGTAAATCCGCCCCATTTGGAACGGGTCTTGGAAGAATTAAAGGACAGCACGATCAGCGTTGCAATAGGTGCATACAATAAAATCAAAATCAAAGCCAGATATATTTTACGGAAGGTGTTTCTCATCAGAATGCACCTCCATTTCCATCTTTGTCATATTTGGTGGTGACCGCCATGGACAGAAGAATAAAGATCATCATGACCAGGGACAGACCGCTGCCCACATTCCAGTTGCTGCCCTGCTTGAATTTCTGCTCGATCACATTTCCAATCAAAAGGATTTTGCTGCCGCCCAACAGGTCGGAGATAACGAAGGTGGTCAGCGCCGGTACGAATACCATAGTGATGCCGCTGATAACGCCGGGCAGGCTCAAAGGAAAGATAACCTTGAGAAAGGTCTGCTTTTCCGTGGCACCAAGATCTCTGGCGGCATTAATGATATCTTTATCGATCTTGATCAATACGTTATAGAGGGGCAGTACCATAAAGGGCAGGAAGTTGTAGACCATACCCAGAACGATAGCGTAAGGCGTGTTGATGATCTGCAGTTCGGGCAGATGCAGGAAATTTAATATCCCATTGATCACGCCGTTCTTTTCCAGCAGATTCTGCCATGCCAGCGTGCGCAGTAAAAAGTTCATCCACATAGGCAGGATGAAAATCAGGACAACGAAGCTGGTCTGATTCACGTTTAAGTTGGATAGAATCATGGCCAGGGGGTAGGCGAGTATCAGGCAGACGATGGTGCTGACCAGCGATAATAACAGTGCGAGCCCCAGTGCTTTTAAGTTTTCCATGGTGCCCATCTGGGCAATGTTCGCAAAGGTAAACGCGCCGGTCTCATCGGTAAAGCCATAGTAGAAGATCATCGCCAGTGGAATGATGATAAATGCTATGGACCACACGAGATAAGGACCGGATAATAATTTGCGGTTTTTATTCATTTATGCCTACGGCCTCCTCGTCCTCTGATTCCGGTTTGTTCATGATCTGAATGTCATATGGGTCTACATGGATGCCGACTTCCTGGCCGACCTCCACCATATCCGTGCTGTGGACCAGCCACTCGTAGCCGTTTGCCATGACTTCCATCTCGTAATGGACGCCTTTGAAGATCAGATGTGTCACGCGGCCCTGGATGGTGCCTTCTTCCGGCTTCACCAGATCGATATCCTCCGGGCGGATGACTACGTCCACCGGCTTGTTCTTTCCAAAACCAATATCGACACATGCAAATCTGGCACCGAGGATTTCCACCAGCTTATCCTCGATCATAATAGCGGGAAGAATGTTGCTCTCACCGATAAAGTCAGCCACGAAAGCATTCTGAGGTTCATTATAAATATCTTCCGGCGTACCCATCTGCTGGATATAGCCCTGGTTCATGACTACGATGGTGTCGGACATGGTGAGTGCCTCCTCCTGGTCATGTGTTACATAAATAAAGGTAATACCCAGCTCGTTTTTCAGACGGATCAGCTCGTAGGACATGTCCTGGCGCAGTTTCAGATCCAGTGCGCCTAAAGGCTCGTCAAGAAGGAGAACCTTGGGTTCATTTACGATAGCCCGGGCGATGGCGATACGCTGCTGCTGGCCGCCGCTCAAGGAGTCCGCCTGGCGGTCTTCGAAGCCATCCAGATTCACCAGCTTCAGGGCGTATTTGATCTTATCGTCGATATATGTTTTAGATTTGCCGCTGATTTTCAGGCCAAAGGCGATGTTTTCGGCTATGGTCATGTGGGTGAACAGGGCATATTTCTGGAATACGGTATTTAGATTTCGCTTATTTGGCGGAAGACTGGTGATATCTTTGCCGTCAAAGATGACCTGACCCTGATCTGGCTTCTCGAAACCACCCAGTATGCGCAAAGTTGTAGTCTTGCCGCAGCCGCTTGGACCCAGCAGAGTAAGAAATTCGTTTTCCTTTATGGATAGATTCAATTCATCCAGGACAAGGTTGTTTCCGTAGGTTTTGGAAATGTTTTTGAAGTCGATCAAAATATTTTGGGTATTTAACATTTTTGGGTCTCCTTTTCTTGATGAAATCGTGCTATAATCATTATACTAATAATGTTATGAAAAGCAAGTTAAGTTTTGTGCTTGCAAAGAATTTTTGAAAGGACGTGGCATAACATGGGAGAGAAAAAATATGTGGCTTATGTGGGGACGTATACCCATGGTTCCAGCAAGGGCATTAATATCTACGATGTGGATGTGAAGGAGGGCACATTGACCTTCCGCAAAGAGGTGCAGGTGAATAATTCTTCTTATGTAACTAAGTCGTTTAATGACAAATATCTGTATTCTATTGCAGATGAGGGAGTGGAGGTTTTCAAGATACTTCCTGATGGTGATCTGACACCTATCAATCAGGTGGATATTGACGGTATGAGAGGTTGTCATATGTCCACGGATTCTACAGGACGGTATCTGTTTGTGGCAGGTTATCATGACGGAAAGGTGACCGTGGTGCATACGCGCAGGGACGGCAGTCTTGGCAGCGTCATGGACGGTGTTTTCCATAAGGGTACAGGTACGGTTGCTGAGCGCACGTTCCGGCCGCACGTATGCTGTGTACGGCCTACACCGGATAATAAGTATCTGTGTGCGGTGGACAGCGGTATTGACCAGGTTAAGATCTACCGGATCAATGAGGAGAAGGACCGTCTGGATGAGGCGGAGATCCTTCGTTTTGAACGTGACTCCGGTCCGCGTATTATTCGTTTTAGCAAGTCTGGCAAGTTTGCGTATGTGTTGTGTGAACTGACGAATTCTATTGAGGTTTATTCTTACGATGGGACAGGCAAGACACCGAAATTCGAGAAGATCCAGGAGGTCAGTACGCTTTCGGATGCAGAGGATGTGCATGATGCGGCAGAGGGTATGAGACTTTCTCCGGATCAGAGATTTCTGTTTTGTTCTACTGCCGGGGATAATTCGGTGGGACTTTTCAAGATCAATCCGGATAATGGGCTGCTGGAGCATCGGTTTACTTTGCCTATCAGTGGGGAATATCCAAAGGATATGGGGGTTTTCCCGGATGGGGAGCATATTGCGGTGGTGAACAATGGGTCTAATACGATTACTACTTTTACGGTGGATTATAAAAATAATCTGTTGATTATGAAAGGGAAGCCGCAGAAGCTGGAGACTCCGAATAGTATTTTGATTATGGAGGTGCCGGAGGAGGAATAAGGAGACGGACGGCGGAGGAACCATTTCTTCCCGTCAAGACGCGCTCTCGCTCGTAAAAAAACGTAGCGGATACTAAATTCAACGAGGTCGGTCCTTTGGGGACCGGCCTCGTTTCATTAAGTACCGACGTTTTTTTACGGTCCTGACAGGAAGATATGGTTCCTCCGCCTGGCGGCTGGGAAGATAAAAGATAAAAAATAGTAGAATGACATATTGTAGGGCGGGATGCCATATCCCGCCGATAACATGGTGGTTGCACTATCATCTATTGGCGTCGTCGCAGAGCGGCAGCTATTTGAACTGGAAACTAGATACCCTGATGTTAAGGTTGACAAATATGTGATAATGCCGACACATATTCATTTTGTATTGATAATAAATGCGGCAACGGCGGGCGATTTAAAGGTAACGGCGGGAGCAAGCCCCAGCCCTACACTGTGCGATATGATATGCGCGTATAAATCATTAACGACGCGGGAATGCAATCGCAATGATAGAATTGATGGACGAAAGATATTTCAAGACTCATTTTATGAGAATGTAATCCGCAACGAAAAAGGCTACCGTGAGGTATGGGAATACATTGATGAAAATCCATTAAAATGGCGCGAAGATGAGTTATATAACGAATAGATTGATCTGGCCTTCGTTCTCTTCCTTTCCGTCCCAACGGTATAATTTTTAGAAGAGCAAGCATAGGAAGAGGGTACCCTCTTCCGAAAAACTGTTTGTTGGGAATGCTCCCAACCCCTCATTGCTTTTGCAAATGTCTATCCAAGAGTGTGCTTCGAATGAAGTGGAAAATTCATAGGGCATAGAGTATAATTTAAATCAAGCGATAAATACAATTTGTAAAGGGGATAACCATATGAAAAAATTAAGTCAAGAAGCCGAAAAAACAATGATAGAACGTTTTGGAAAAGACACAGTTATTGCATTGGCTACAATAGAAAATGAAGTGCCCTATGTACGATATGTAAATGCCTATTATGAAAATGGCGCATTTTATATCATTACACACGCACTTTCAAACAAAATTAAACATATAGAAGGCAGTCCTACTATTGCAATAGCTGGTGAGTGGTTCACAGCACATGGAAAGGGCATCAATTTGGGCTATTTTGGGAAAAGAGAAAATGATATGATTGCTAAAAAGCTAAAAAATGTCTTTGCCGAATGGATTAACAATGGACATAATAATTTTGATGATCAAAATACCATAATTTTGTGCGTAGAATTAACAGACGGGATATTACTTTCGCACGGCACAAGATATGAGTTTTAAACCTCAAATTCCAGTTTATCGGGAGATATTGATTGACACGCAAGAATAGCAGAACCAGCCGCCCTTGCTTATGTGGTAAGCGAGCGAAAGCAGCGAGTGCTTTCGCCCCCTATATATATCATGTGGAAAGTTACGCAGTAGGGACTTAGGCACCCAGTATCCATGCAACTTTGCAGACATGAAAATCAGGATAGCAAGGGGTTATGTTCTGCACCCCCTTAAAATGGCGTTTTACTGCGTAACAGCACTTTCTCCCTTGACGCCTTTTTGACGTCCGTGCTTACAAAAAGAACATATAAAGAGATATAAGCAAATTTATAACGATACATGAAAAAGCCTGTATTTAAGCCACTTCGCGGCGTTGCTCATAAACACTTATAAGAAGTTATGAGGCTACTTTCAGCAATTTAATCAATAAA
>JAQUWF010000052.1 GCA_028692975.1 Lachnospiraceae bacterium | reverse complement strand
GAGAAAACATCAGTTTTCTCGCCGAATGTCCCGGTACCGTCCAGGCACCACTTTTTTAGACTTAGGACTTGCGAGCGGCTAACGACCGCATCTGGTCGGGAAGTGTCGCTGCGCTCCCCGTCCCCTACTCAACAACCACTTTATCCAATTTCCAAATATCCTCAACATACTGCTCAATCGTCCGGTCAGAAGTAAACTTCCCGCTGCAAGCCGTATTCAACAACGCCATCTTCGCCCAGCGTTTCTCATCCTTATAAGCTTCCTCAACCCGCTTCTGCGCATCCGCATAAGACTTGAAATCCGCCAGAATAAAGTAAGTATCCGCCCGGTCACAACTCTTGGTATTAAGCAGCGAATCATAAATCTCCCTAAACAACTCCGTATCAGAAGAATACGTTCCATTGATCAGCTGCATAAGCACCTGACGAACATCCGCATCATTATTGAAGATACTCATAGGATCATAACCGCCATGGTTCTCATAATTAATAACTTCATCAGAAGAAAGTCCAAAGATAAACGCATTCTCCTCGCCGACTTCTTCCACGATCTCCACATTCGCGCCGTCCATAGTACCAAGCGTAGGCGCACCGTTTAACATAAACTTCATATTACCGGTACCGGAAGCTTCCTTACTTGCAGTAGAAATCTGCTCAGAAACATCCGCAGCAGCGAAAATAATCTCGCCGTTAGAAACACGGTAATTCTCAATAAATACAACCTTGATCTTGCCCTTGATAGAAGCATCATTATTAATCACATCCGCAACAGCATTGATCAATTTAATCGTCAGTTTCGCACGACGATAACCGGCAGCTGCCTTGGCGCCAAAAATGAAAGTTCTTGGGTAGAGATCCATTTCCGGATTCAGTTTCAGCTGATTATACAGATACATAACATGCAGAATATTCATGAGCTGACGTTTGTACTCATGGAGACGCTTCACCTGCACATCAAAGATCGATCTCGGGTCAACCTCAACACCATTGTGCTCCAGAATATACTTCGCCAGACGCTGCTTATTGTGATACTTAATATTCATGAACTCAAACTGAGCCTTCTCATCATCCGCATACATCTTTAACTTGCCAATCTGGCTCAGATCCGTGATCCATTCATCTCCGATATGATCTGTAACCCAGTCAGCCAGCAAAGGATTGCCGTGGAGCAGGAAACGTCTCTGGGTGATACCGTTGGTCTTATTGTTGAACTTATTCGGCATCATCTGATAGAAATCTTTCAGAACATCCTTCTTCAGGATCTCCGTATGCAGTCTTGCAACACCATTTACAGAATGTCCGCCAACGATAGCCAGATAAGCCATGCGAACCTGTCCGTTGTGAATGATCGCCATAGCATCGATCTTGCTGTTGTCCCCTGGGAAAGCCTTCTGGATATCCAGCAGGAAACGGCGGTTGATCTCCTCTACGATCTGGTAAATACGTGGAAGCAGTCTTGAGAACAGCTCGATAGGCCATTTCTCCAGTGCCTCAGCCATGATGGTATGGTTGGTGTAAGCACAAGTCTTAGTCGTAATCTCCCAAGCCTCATCCCACTCGAAGCCTTCCTCATCCATAAGGATACGCATAAGCTCCGGAACCGTAACAGTCGGGTGCGTATCATTGAGCTGGAAAGCAACCTTGTCAGATAACTTGCGCAGATCGCCATATTTCTTTTTATACTTCGCAACTGCTGCCTGAATACTTGCAGAAATGAAGAAATACTGCTGTTTCAGACGCAGCTCCTTACCTGCATAATGATTGTCGTTTGGATATAACACCTCAACGATAGTCTTCGCAAGATTCTCCTGCTCCACAGCCTTCTCATATTCACCCTTGTCGAAAGAATCCAACTGGAAATCATTGATGGCTTCCGCATCCCAGATACGCAGGGTATTTACCACATTGTTGTCGTATCCAACGATCGGCATATCATAAGGAATCGCACGAACCGACTGATAATTCTCATGAATATAGTGGTTCTTGCCCAGTTCCTCATCATAAACGATGCGGGTATTGCCGCCGAAGCGAACTTCTTTCGCATATTCCGGACGGCGCAGTTCAAAAGGATTGCCATCCTTCAGCCAATTATCCGGTGCTTCTATCTGATAACCATCCTCGATCTTCTGTTTGAACATACCATAACGGTAACGGATGCCACAACCATATGCGCAGTAACCCAGCGTAGCCAGGGAATCCAGGAAACAAGCTGCCAGACGGCCCAGACCGCCGTTACCCAGTGCAGGGTCCGGTTCCTGGTCTTCGATCACATTCAGGTCAACGCCCATCTCATCCAGTGCTTCCTTCACCTCTTTGTAAGCAGTCAGATTGATCAGGTTATTACCCAGCGCACGTCCCATAAGGAACTCCATAGACAGATAATAAACGATCTTCGGCTCCTGCTCTTCAAAAGCCTGCTGGGATTTCAGCCAGTTATCGATGATCACATCTTTTACGGTGTAAGATACCGCCTGGAAAATCTGCTGCGGAGTCGCTTCCTTCATGGTCTTGCGGTACAGCTTCTTTACCGCCATTTCAACATCTGTTTTGAATACTTCCTTGTCAAATTTCTTTGCTAACATACTTCATCCTCCTCATTTTTACGAGATTTTGTAACTGATCAGTTACGAAATTTTTTCTACTCCCATGGTCACTTTTTCAGAATTAATATTCCATTCTTTTTCGTAACCCTTCGTTTCTCCCAGAATGATTCCCTCTGCCAGTACGTCGCTCTTGATCTGGTCGCCATGAGCATTCAAAATGTCTGCAATTTTGTCATTGTCTTTCGCATAAACACGGATTTTATCCATAACCTCAAATCCGGCCTCCTTACGCATGGTCTGGATCTTGCTGATCAGCTCACGCACAAAGCCTTCCTCGATAAGTTCCGGACTCAGGTTCGTATCCAGCACTACTGTAATATTATTATCGTTCTCCGATACATATCCTTCCGTCTGGGCGGTTTCGATGAGCAGATCTTCCTCTGCCAGTGCCACCTCCACGCCATTCACGTCGAATTTCAGCGCGCCGTTAGCCTTTAATTCATCCATAGCGGCATTGCCGTCGATCTCGGATAATACCTTGCGGATACCGCCCAGCTGTTTGCCGTACTTCGGACCAACGGTCTTAAGCTGCGGCTTGAAGCTGTAAGAAGTAAAGTCACGCACATCCTCAGTGAATTTCATAGTCTTCACATTCAATTCATCACAGATGATGGCTTCATAAAACTCACTCAGCGTAAAGTCTGCTTTCACATACATCTGTCCGATAGGCTGTCTGTTCTTTATATTTGCTGCATTCCTGCAGGCTCTGCCCATAACAACCACTTCCAGCAGATGTTCCATGTTATCTTCCAGTTCCCTGTCGATCCATGCAGCATTTGCCACAGGGAAATCACAAAGGTGAACACTCTCCGGTGCATTTGCATCGATGCTGCACACCAGATTGCGGTAAATATCTTCCGTCATGAACGGAATCATAGGAGCCGCCAGCTTGGAAACGGTCACCAGTGCCGTATACAGAGTCATATACGCATTGATCTTATCCTGCTCCATACCCTTCGCCCAGAAACGTTCTCTGCTGCGGCGCACGTACCAGTTACTCATATCATCCACGAAATCCTGCAATGCTCTTGCTGTCTCCGGGATCTTGTAGTTTTCCAGGTCTGTATCCACGGTCTGGATCAGGGTGTTCAGCTTAGACAGCAGCCATTTATCCATAACCGGAAGTTTGTCATATTCTAATGCGTATTTGGTCGCGTCGAATCCATCAATATTGGCATACAGCACAAAGAATGCATACGTATTCCACAGGGTTCCCATGAATTTACGCTGACCTTCCTGTACGGCTTTTCCATGGAAACGGTTCGGCAGCCATGGGGCACTGTTTACATAGAAATACCAGCGGATCGCGTCTGCACCGTAAGTCTCCAGCGCATCAAAAGGATCAACGGCATTGCCCTTGGACTTACTCATCTTCTGGCCGTTTTCATCCTGTACATGGCCCAGCACGATAACGTTTTTATACGGAGCCGTGTTGAACAGCAGTGTAGAAATAGCCAGCAGGGAGTAGAACCAGCCTCTTGTCTGATCCACAGCCTCGGAGATAAAATTCGCCGGGAACTGCTGCTCGAAAAGTTCTTTATTCTCAAATGGATAATGATGCTGTGCAAAAGGCATGGAGCCTGAATCGAACCAGCAGTCGATAACTTCCGGTACGCGGTGCATCTCTTTTCCACAGATCGGGCATTTGATGGTCACACCATCGATATATGGGCGGTGCAGCTCGATATCATCCGGACAGTTGTCGGACATTTCCTTCAGCTCTGCTTTGCTTCCTATAGAATGCATATGTCCACATTCACATTCCCATACATTTAATGGAGTACCCCAATAACGGTTACGGCTGATGCCCCAGTCCTGAACATTCTCCAGCCAGTCGCCGAAGCGGCCCTTGCCGATGCTCTCCGGGATCCAGTTGATGGTATTGTTGTTGCGGATCAGGTCTTCTTTGACCTCAGTCATCTTGATAAACCATGACTCACGCGCATAGTAGATAAGCGGTGTATCACAACGCCAGCAGTGTGGATATTCATGCTCAAACTTCGGCGCGTCATAGAGCTGACCGTTCTTCTCCAGATCAACCAGGACTAATTTGTCCGCATCCTTCACAAAAACGCCCTCATAAGGAGTGTCTGCGGTCATATTACCCTTGCCGTCTACGAACTGTACGAAAGGCAGGTCATAACTGCGTCCGATACGTCCGTCATCCTCACCGAAAGCAGGCGCGATATGAACGATACCGGTACCATCTGACATGGTAACATAATTATCACAGGTAACGAAATGTGCTTTCTTGCGCTGTTTTGCAGCAGACTCTCCTGCACATGCAAAAAGCGGCTCGTATTCTCTGTATTCCAGATCCTTACCAACGTAAGTCTCCAGCACCTCGTATGCTTTGACACCGTTTTCTTCGTCTGCAAGCTTGCCCAGTACGGTGTCCAGAAGCGCCTGTGCCATATAGTAAGTATAGCCGTCAGCAGCCTTTACCTTGCAGTAAGTCTCTTCCGGATTCACACAGAGTGCCACATTGGAAGGCAGTGTCCACGGTGTGGTGGTCCATGCCAGGAAATAAGCATCCTCACCCTTCACTTTGAAGCGGACGATAGCGGAACGTTCTTTTACAGTCTTGTAGCCCTGTGCCACTTCCTGTGCAGAGAGCGGCGTACCACAGCGCGGGCAGTAAGGCACGACTTTGAAGCCTTTGTACAAAAGGCCCTTATCCCAGATCTGTTTCAGCGCCCACCATTCAGATTCGATGAAATTATCATCATACGTGACATATGGATTTTCCATATCTGCCCAAAATCCTACGGTATTTGAGAAATCCTCCCACATACCCTTATATTTCCAGACGCTTTCCTTACATTTGTCGATAAACGGCTCCAGACCATACTCTTCGATCTGATCCTTGCCGTCCAGGCCCAGCAGTTTTTCCACTTCCAGCTCTACGGGCAGACCGTGGGTATCCCATCCTGCCTTACGCGGTACCATATAACCTTTCATGGTGCGGTATCTGGGGATCATATCTTTGATAACACGGGTCAGCACATGCCCGATATGGGGCTTGCCGTTGGCCGTAGGCGGTCCGTCATAGAATGTGTAGGTTTCGCCTTCTTTACGGTTTTCCATACTCTTCTGGAAGATATCTTTCTCTTCCCAGAATTTCTCCGTCTCTTTCTCCCTCTCAACAAAGTTGAGATTGGTTTCTACTTTCTGATACATGGTAAATCCTCCTTTTAAACTAGAGAAGGCCTCCGTCCCTGTAAAGGGACGAAGACCTTAAGTTTTCGCTATACCACCATTTACAACGTACGGGCCTAAACGCCGATACCTGTCCCCTGTAACGGAGGGAATCCGGATATGTCTAGGATCTTCGCGATCTTCAACGCTCGACTCAGGAGTGATTTTCCTCTGCATTTACTCACATCCGGCTTCCACCGCCCCGGACTCGCTACCGCTTTCCATACAGACTACTGTCTCCGTCACTGTCTTTTATTTTATACCGTTTCATTATAAGTGTCTTTTTACGTATTTGTCAAGGATGATTGTACTATACTTCCAGAATTTTCATTAACTGCTGGGCTGTTCCCACATTATAACCGCTGGCAATCCACCCCTTGCTGTCCCTGACCAGCCCATCAGTTTATATAATAAGTAATTTCTGAGCTGCTAAATAGAATAGAGTTCCTACCAGTCCAGAGCCAAAAATGATTAATATTGGGTTGGCCTTGAATCTCCTCAATAGAAAGAGGCATACAACAAACAGTCCTGCCTCGATCACTCGAAAATCAGATGACTGGACAGAAAACAAAGAGCTGTTAAAGAGTGCCAGCACCAGAAGAGACACCCCTGCAGATGCAATCATAGCCACAACCGCTGGTCTAAGTCCTGTCAACACACCCTGCATGGTACGCAGAGAACGATATTTCATGTAGAGCCAGGATAATATTAGCACAATGATAAAGGAAGGTAAAATGCAGCCGAAGGTACACACCAGTGCCCCCGGCATCCCCGCAATCTGCTGTCCCACAAAAGTTGCACTGTTTACTGCAATTGGCCCAGGTGTCATCTCCGCAATGGTAATAAGGTCCGCAAACTGGCTCATTTCCAGCCAATGATGCCCTTCCACTATCTGGCTTTGAATCAGTGGAACCGCTGCATATCCTCCCCCAAAACTAAAGAGGCCAATCTGAAAGAACGCCCAAAACATTTCCAGGTATATCATGATTTTACCTCCTTGTTTTCCCATGTAGTATGCACAATTCCAATCATTCCACAAACAAGGATAATAATAATCGCGCTTACTTTAAAAAAGCAAGTTGCTGCAAATGCTATAACCATCATCAGAATCCATAATACACTTTTTGTTTTTATAATGCTTTTAGCCAGATCGATTACCACATCAAAAATCACGGCTGCCACTCCTGCTCGCATGACCTGCAGGGCTATAGCAATATATGTATTATCCTTAAATTCATTGTAAAATACAGAAATAACAGAAATAACAATCAGTGGCGGAAGAACAGCACCAATGGTGCATACAAGAGCACCCCACACCTTTTTGATTCGATATCCTACTACAATGGCAATGTTTACTCCAAGCGCACCTGGCGATGACTGAGCAATGGCTGTCATGTCCAGCATTTCTGCTTCCCCCAGCCATTGCAGTTTCGTCACCAGTTTTTGTTTCATCATGCTGATGATTACAAATCCACCTCCAAAGGTGCTTGCACTCAGGGTAAACGTAATCACAAACAACTGCCAGCATACCCGCAGTGTAGATTGGTCCTTCACGCTTTTTTCTTCCATAAGTCCCTCCTGTATCTCCAGTCCCATAAATGCTCATGCTTTTATAGCATGAGCATTCTTAAAGTCAGCTTTTATTCTTCTATCATTTCTACTTCCAGTACATAATCCACCGGATCAGGAAGTACCGGGTTTGGCCCAAGATCCGCAAACACCATATCCGGATAGTCACTGTGCACCCAGCTAGTAGAGACAGGCACCTCTGTACCATCATACAGGGCACGAATCTTTTTCACTGCACTTTTTTTCAACCCAGGTAATGGGACCGGACCAATAGAATTCTCGTAAATATGAAAATAATACTTGTTTCCATTTTTTGTAACCTTTCCATAGTCCGGTCTTTCAATGTCTGCCCGACCACAGCCATAAATGCTTTCATGGTTGCGTTTCATCCATTGCCCCATTTCTTTTAGAATCTTTGAGGATTCCTCTGGAAATTTGCCATATGCATCCGGTCCTACGTTTAATAACATATTACCACCTTTTGATACACATTCTACTAATTTTTTTATTAACATGGAGGCTGGCTTGAAATAATGGTCGTTCGCACAGTAACCCCAGTTATTATTCATGGTCACGCATGCTTCCCAGGCCATGGGATTTCCTTCCACATCCAGAATCCCCTCTGGGGGTATCATCTGTTCTGGTGTTACAAAGTCTCCGTGATATGGTGTTGGGCTGCACTCCGCCAGTGAGCCTCTGCCTTCCCCGCTTACCTCCAGACGATTATCAATGATAACATCCGGCTGCAGGCGGCGCACCATGTCCATGAGCTCCGTTGCACCCCATTTTTCTCCTCTCATATCGTCATAAGAAAAGTCCATCCACAGCAGGTCCAGTTTTCCATAGTTGGTACAGATTTCTTCTATCTGTTTGTGGAAATAAGATACGTATTTTGAAAAATCTCTGTTCTCATTGCTGCACTCCGGATGGTTACGCATAGGATGAATCCGGTCCCCATAGTGCGGGTAATTGTCATCATACCAATCCAGCAGCGTAAAGTATAAACCGACTTTCAGCCCCTCCCCGCGAACAGCTTCAACAAATTCTGTTACCAGATCTCTGCCTGCCTTGGTGTTTGTGGCCTTAAAGTCTGTGTATTTGCTGTCATACAGACAAAATCCATCGTGGTGCTTTACGGTCAGCACCATATATTTCATGCCGGCCTCTCTGGCTTCTTTTGCCCACTGCTTTGGATTATAATCCCTTGCGTCAAATTCGTCAAAATACTTCATATAGTCTTCTTTTGATATTTCCTCTATGCTGCGAATCCATTCGCCTCTTGCTGGTATAGAATAAAGTCCATAATGGATAAACATGCCAAAACGGTCATGCTGATACCACTCCATTCTTTTATTGTAGGCTTCTCTATCAAACTGATACATCTTTCGTATACCTCCTTTTTTACAGATCTTTTACCCACTGTATGGTTTTCCATACTGCTTCTCCATTGTTTTGCTGCTTTGCTCCCGGTGTGCTTCGTCCATCAAAAATACAATCTTTCAACCGGTGTTTTAATTCCTCCACCATATCTGGATACTGATCAATGATGTTGTCCCGTTCTCCTATATCCTTTGATAAATCATACAACTGGAATTTTGGCATATCCGCTGTTTCGCAGCCCGGCTTTGGATCAGACCATCCGCCAGATCCTGGACACATTTCCAGTTTAAAATGTCCTTTGCGAATAGATAGCGAACCGTCAATACTTTGATGAACCAAGTCTTCTCTTACTTCCTTTGCGCTGGCATCCTTCCAGAGAGAAAGATTGCTCACGCTGTCCACAGCTTCATCTTCTTTTAAAGGGATATTCAGGCAATCCGCCATAGTCGCCATAATATCACTCAGGCAGACCACACGATCGCAGCTGGTATTGCCTTTTATCATACTTGGCCACTGTACCAGGAGCGGAATCCGGTGTCCCCCTTCATAAATATCCGCTTTTGTCCCACGGAACACATAACTCGGATTATGGCCTTTGGCAAGAAGCTCCGAATAGTCCGCCATAGGGGAGCAACCATTATCTGAGGTATAAATCAGAATCGTATCCTCCCAGATACCGAGTTTCTTCAGTTTCTCATTGATTCGTCCAGCCACATCATCACAATGGAGAACGAAGTCTCCATATTCGTTCGTGCCCGATTTGCCCTGGAATTTCTTTGCAGGGAGAATCGGCGTATGTGGTGCCGGCATAGGGAAATACAGGAAGAACGGCTCATCTTTATTCTCCTCAATCTTTTCTAATGCCTTCTCGGTTAATTCGTCCAACACATTTTCATGAACAAATCCTGGGGCCGTTGGCCCTTCACGGAAAAATCCTTTTCCAGTTCCCCTGGTTATATGATCTGGCTCCGCTGTAAAATGATCGTTTTCAATGTAAATATAGGGCGGCATATCCAGGGATCCGCTGATTCCAAAGTAATAGTCAAAGCCGTTTGCTACAGGACTTCTTTCGATTTTTCCCTTATAGTCCACGCCGTCACAGGCTTCGAAATCCTCCTGCTCCTCAAAATCCGGATTTTTTGCAAAATTCATACCAAGATGCCATTTCCCAATCATCATGGTTTTATATCCATTGGCCTTCAGCATATCTGCGATAGATGTTCTGCCCTCTTCGATCAAGGCTTCCGAATAGCCACCCATGACATAAGACTTTAATCTGGAACGCCAATTGTAGCGTCCTGTAAGGATGCTGTATCGCGATGGTGTACATACCGCCGCAGATGCATGTGCATCCGTAAATGCCATACCATTTCGCGCCATCTCATCCAGACAAGCTGTCTGAAATACGCATTTTTCATTAAGCGCAGATATATCCCCATATCCCATATCATCTGCAAGCATATAGATTAGATTTGGCTTTTTCTTCATGATTGATTACCCTTCCTGTTGCAAAAGGCGACTCTTAAAAAGAATCGCCTCTTTTGATTTATAACTTTACCCTATGGTGTGCTTTATTTTGATTCGATACCATAATTGTTATCAGCACTCCAGCCATTCTCTGTCTTTACACTTTCCAGACTGGTCTTATATGACTCCTGTACATAGTCCGCAAACTGATCCAGATCGTAAGATCCTTCCAGATACATCTGGCCACCGCGGCAGAAGAAATCACGGAATTCATTGCTGACACCAGTGTAGTATGCCAGGCGAAGAGGCTCTTCTGTAATAATAAATCCTGACAGACGGTCTGGAAGCTTTGTGCTGGTTGCTAATGGAATACGATTCAATTCCTCTGCATACTTCGTCTGAACAGATGCAGATGACATGTACTGTGCGAAGTCAATGGCTGCTGCCAATTTGGCTTCGTCTGATTCCAGGGCTTTGTTAACGCCGTAGATGATATCTGGCTGACCGCCAAGGATAACAGATTTTTCCATTGCATATTCGCTTGTGTCTTTCATGATAGTTGGAACTGGCATAACACCATATTCAAAACTATCACTAACGCTGCTTGAGATAGAGGTAAGGTTGGTGGACATAGCCTGTACCATTGCAACATCTCCACGGATGAACATATCAATAGCAGATGCCTGATCCAGTCCGTTGTAATCAGAAGTCCAATACTGTGAGAACTCCTTCATCAGTGAGAATGATTCTTTAATCTGTGGTGAAGTGAAGCTTAAGGTTCCCTCATCAAATGCCTTGCATAGTTCGTTTAACTCAATGAAGTCGTTTCCGCTTGCATCAATCTGCTTAACAATGTCATTATTCAACTGGCTGCAAAGGGAATTGTTAAACCACAGCCATGAAAGGTCATCTTTGGAAGCATTTGGGAATGCAAATGGTGTAGTGCCAGCTGTTTTTAATTTCTCACATGCTACTGTAAACTCAGACCATGTAGTTGGAACCTCTACGCCCGCTTTGTCAAACAAAGATTTGTTGTAGAAAATACGTACTACAGATGTTGAAGAAGGATATCCGGGAACATCATCTGGTGTAATATACATTCTTTCCAGAATGGATTCCGGAAGCGTATCTTTCCATGGCTGTCCCTGGTCGTATGAACTTTCCTGATCATAAAGATCTTTAAAATTATACAGATATCCTGCCTGATAGTCTGTGGTCATATCATAAAGAATACCACTGTAAACATCTGGTCCCTGTCCTGCAGTAAACTGTGTGGTCAACCAGGTACGGTAGTCACTTGACTGATTTTCAAACTGGATGGTTGCACCAGTTTCATCTTCGAAAGCTTTTATTACTTCATTTGTGATTGCATTCGCGGTTTCATCTGTTCCCAGATCCTGTGCAAAAACGAGATTGACACCTGAATATTTCTTATCTCCTGTAGAAGCGGTGTCATCACCTCCCCCATTTTCTTCATTTGTCTCTGGAGCTGCTTTTTCCTTCTTGTCTGTAGATCCACAGCCAACTACCATAGATGCTACCATTATTGTTGCTAATACCAATGATACGATTTTCTTTTTCATTTCTTTTCCTCCTTTTGTTTTCCTTATCCTTTTACCGCACCTTGTGTCAGACCTGCAACGAAGTATTTGCTCGCGAAACAAAACAACACAATGAGTGGCAGAGAAGCAATAATATAACCGGCAAATAGTACGCCGTTTCCGTCTGAAACCGAAACAATCAGCTTGGTCAATGCCACAGCGATCTGCTGTGTCTTCTCTCCGCTGCTGGCCACCAACGGCCAGATGTAATTGTTCCATGCGTTCAATCCGGTCATAATCGTAACGGTAGATAAAATCGGCTTCGATAACGGGACAACTACGCGAACCAGTATCTCCATATCTGAAGCACCCTCTATTTCTGCTGCCTCAAAGAGGCTCTTGGAAATCGCATCCATCGATGTCCGAATCAGATACGTTCCCATAGCAACCTGATATGCCGCCGGCGGCAGAATCAATGCCCAATAGCTATTATACAATCCCAGGTCTGTAATTTGAACAAACTGAGGAATCAGCATAACAAATCCAGGAATCATAAGCAATGCAATAATGCCATAAAATAAAATATTTTTTCCTTTGAAATTCTCATAACGAGTAAATGCATAACTGGCTAATACCGAAACTACCAGGGTAATAAGAATTACTGCTGCAGTTACCAGCAGTGAATTCAACATTGGTCTGATCACCTGCGGTAATGCCTTTGAAAAATTTGAAAACTGCCAATCAGATGCCAGGGCAAATGGCGTTTTTATGATTTCGCTTTGTCCCTTAAAGGCGTTGATTCCCAACAGGAAAAATGGCAGCAACGTTAGCAAAAGCAAGAATCCTAACAGTATTCTGCTGGCAACACTTACGACTTTATTCATAATGCCCTCCCTAATCCATTTTTTCTGTGTTCTTCATGAATTTCTGATTCAAAATGGTTAATATTATGATAATCGCAAACATAATAACACCAATGGCAGAAGAATAACCCATCTTCTTGTAGGTAAATCCCTGTTCATACAAAACAACGGACGGTGTAAGCGTTGCTGTGCCAGGGCCGCCCTTTGTGAGAATGTACACGGTATCAAATACCTGAACGGCATTAATGATTGCCAGGGTAATCGTCAGCTTGATTTGGCTGGAAAGCATAGGCAGGTCAATCTTCCAGAATCTCTGCCAGATATTTGCTCCGTCAATCTGCGAAGCCTCCAGCATATCCTTTGGCGTAGCCTGTAAGGCTCCATAGTAAAGCAGGAACTGAAGCCCCCCAAGTCCCGCACTTCCAAGCCACGGGAAGCCTATGGCAACAACAGACGCCAGGGCTGTCTTGGAATTGCCAAGCCATGGATTTGTCAGGCTGTCCAATCCAATAGAGGAAAGGAAGGTATTTAATACTCCGTTATCCCCTGCCAGAATCCATTTCCAAAGAAGGATAATAACCACTCCCGGAACTACCATTGGAAAAGTAAAGGTGGTACGTACTATATACTGGCTCTTTTTTGATCTCACTGCATATAACAACTCAGCCGCAAGAATCGGGAAAGTGATAACAATAAGAATATCCGCAATCGCAATAAATCCACAGTTTATCAAACTGATTAGAAAGTTCGGATCTTTAAATGCATTCAGATAATTTTCTATCCCGATAAATTGGTTTACATTCGCTCCATTCCAGTTAAAAAAGGATTCCTTAATCGCCATGCCAAATGGTATATATTTGAATGTAACCATAAGAACATAAATGGGAAGCAGGAATAGATATGGTTTCAAAATCTGCAAGAGTGTTCTCTTTTTTTTGTGCACTGTTGTTTGCATTTTTCCCCTCTCCTTATCTGTCTTTGTTATATTGCCTAATTTCTTTTTGCAAAATCTTTTTTTATTGTGTATTATGTTGTAATTTCATCATATATTACTTTCATCAAGAAAGCAGTGTCTTATTTTACAGAATATCGTGTACGATTTTACACTTTTTTTATAGGAATGATATAAATGCAACAAAGAGATACTTCTCCGTGGAGAAATACCTCTTTGTATTAAAGCACATTATAATCCTTCCTTTTCGCCTCTTCCATAAACGATTTTATGTTTTTTCCTGTATTATTTTATGATACTGCAGTTTCTTTCCGCAATTTTACTGTAACAACACACCCCTCCTGCGGGCCAGGTGCTATATGTAAGCCATACTTACCTCCGCAATACAGCTGTATCCGACTATTTACATTTTTCAGTGCCACGCCAAATCCCTTTTGCGATACCACATCTTTATCTCCAGGTGTGAACATCTTATTTATCTCTGCACAGCGCTTATCCGTGATGCCTGCCCCATCATCCTTCACCTCAGCATATAGGGCATCTTCTTCTTCAAAAATATGAAGCCATATGTTGCCACGATGATTTTTCTTAAGAAGTATTCCGTGGTTCCATGCATTTTCCACCAGCGGCTGCAAGATCAGCTTTAGCATAAGGCAATCTTCCAGTCCTTCCTCCACATTTACTTCCAGGTGAATGCTCTCGTCAAAGCGCACATTGATAATGCGAATATAATTTTTCACATGTTCTATTTCTTTTGATACAGGCACCAGACGTTGTTTCATATCCACACTGTATCGCATCATCTCCGACAGATTCTGCGAAAGATCTTCAATAGAAGATATTTCCTCTATCTGAGCAATACAGTAAATATTATCCAGGGTATTATACAGAAAATGTGGATTAATCTGCGATTGCAGGGCACTGAGCTGCGCATCCTTTTCCTGAACAGACAGCAGATACATTCTGGCATTCATCTCCTGGATTTTCCGCTTCATGCTATTAAATCGATCGCCGATCTGCCCCAGTTCATCCTTTCCGGTTACTGTAATAAACGCATCATTTTCCTCTTCCATAGTGGCAATTAAACGGTTCAACGTCGTAATGGGCATAACAATTTTCCTACTCATAAGGAGCCACAGCAGAATAGCCACGCCCAGGGTAAGCAGTGTTATTACAATAGTAGTTTCAATCATGGCGTATAGCTTTGAAAAGACGGTCCCTATTGGCTGGACGGTATACATATCCCAGCTGGTAGCCAGATTGTGCTTGGGCACCACGAACCAGTTTGTTCCTGTATACGTTTCATTATTCGAAAATCCCTCTGATTGGATGATCTCGCTGATTTCTGTCACCTGCTCTGGCTGGAACTCACCAAAATAAAAAATATCTCCATTTTCGTTTTTAACAAATACCCCCTGCTCTTTTCCTGTGAATTGTGCAAATATTTGTTCAAAGACATCCCTGTTGAGCACAAACATAATAAATGGAGATTCTGCTTTCCTGATTCCCTCGGACTCCGGAATATTCCAATAACGCATATACAGAAAAATCTGATCTGCGTTAGCATATTTTAATAATATTTCTTTTTCTTTTGGCCCGTATAAAAATCGATTGTCTCCTGTCTGCTTGAACTTCATGTACCAGTCCTGTTCTTCTACCGAAACATCCTCCAATGTGCCATTTCCAATATAGGTATAATTATCCCCACCACCATACAGGAATATCCCTGTTACTGTTCTTTGCAGATTATTGGCAATCAATGACTCTTTTAGTTCATTTTCATATCGGAGTACTATCTTCATTTGTTGAAAATCTGACAAAGCAGGATCTTTCTCCAGTATCTTGTAAAATGGCTGGGAATTGAGCGTATAGTAAATCTGGTTGATAGATGAAAAAACTCCGGTAATCTCAGAATCGCTTTCCTCCATACTTTGATTACTGCTGTCCTCCAGAAGTTTTTCAATAATACTGCGATTAAAGTAAATCATAGTCGCTGCAATTAAAATAGTCGCACACATAATAATGAGGATAAACGACAGCACGATCCGAAACCTTAAATTGAGATGCTCCAGTTTATCATGCACACTCTTACGAATCAATTTCATTTTCCAGCCCTGCCTTGTATTCTTTTGGGGTAACCTTTGCCACTCGCTTAAATACCTTTACAAAATACTGATAATCACTGTATCCTACCAGGTTTGCTATCTTTACCATTTTGTATTCTGTAGTCATAATCAGCTCTTTTGCCTTATCCACACGCACCTTGGCAATGTAATTAACAGGAGAATAGCCCGTAACTTTTTTAAACAACGCAGAAAAGTAGGTGTCCGTAATGCAGCACTCTGCCGCCATTTCAGGCAGTGCGTAATGCTTTGCGTAGTTTATCTGTATTTTTTCAACCATCTCCTGTATTTTCCGCCGGGAGCTCTCATCCGAAACATCCAAATCAGTTTTCACCTGTTCCGGCAAAGCAGTGTCTGTCTCTTCCTGATGCTCCTCCTTGATCTGCTCCACACACTTTTTCAGTACCTGCCGGAGTTTTTCCCTGCTTACCGGCTTTAACAGATAATCGACTGCCGCAAACTGCAATGCTCTCCTGGCATTTTCAAAATCATCATACGCAGAAATCATGATAATCTTTGTATCCTTTTTTATGGAATAAATCTGGTCACCCAAATCACAGCCATTCTCTCTTGGGAACATAACATCTGATAACACAATGTCCGGAAGTTCCTTACGAAAGATCGCCAAAGCATCCTCCACTGTCTCAGCTTCAAACACCTCCTCTATCTGAAGTGCATCCTTATCTATCATGCGAACGATTCCTTTACGAATCCACCGCTCATCGTCCACCACCAATATCTTGTACACAGTTTTACACCTCCCGGACGCTGTCTGCTATTTCCTGCAGTTGTATGAAACATTTATCGAAAAACATCCTATACGCTTCGCAAAAATAATTCTCATAAGTCTCTTTGCTCAAATTCCACTCCCTGTTTCTTTGACATCCGCCTCTGCATACACTAAAATATTCACACTGTCTACATGATAGGCTCAGGTTATAAGAACGTTCCACAAATCCTAACGTTTCTCCCTTTTTTCGAATCTCCTCATAGTACTCTTCATTCAAATTGCCCATACGGTACGCATCTAGTACATAAAAATCACAGGGATAAACTCCACCGTCAGCCTCTACCACCGTCTGTATTCCACAGACACCTCTTTGATCACAGGCCTCTGCTTGTCTGCCTGTCAATATTGCAATATAATTTTCAAATTGGCGAATATACGGTTGGCATCCTCTTTTCCAATCAGCATACCACTGCTCAAAAAGATCAATCATAAACTGTCCATATGCGACTGGCTCTGCCGCGTAAGATTGTTCTCTTTTCTGCTCCTCCAAGGGTTCAATACAGGCTATATACTGCTGGTAATCCCATCCCATTTTCTTATATTCCCTGTAGACCTTATCCGCTTTTTTTGCCAGATCTCCTGTGACCACTGTTAAAATATTAAACGGAACACCATACTGCTGCAAAAGGTCTGCCGCCCTGCGTACCCTTGCAAAGGTATCTCCGCCGTTTTCAGTGTGTCGGTATAAATCATGAACAGAAGCTATGCCATCTGCAGAAAGACCCACAAGGAACTGATTTTCCTTTAAAAATCCGCACCATTTCTCATCAATAAGCAAACCGTTCGTCTGAATGGAATTGTACACAGGGACATGGTTTTTATTATATTTTGTTTGATACATCATGGCCTTTTGAAAAAAATCAAGACCACGCAAGGTGGGTTCTCCTCCTTGAAATGCATAAGAAATACCCTGTCTGGATTGAGAAATGGTCTTTCGGATCACATTGCGAAGAGTCTCTTCCGTCATGAATCCATAGGATGCCTTCTGGCGTTTTTGTTTTTCATCTGCATAAAAGCAATAGTCGCAAGACATATTGCACAGCCCAGAGGCCGGTTTGATTAGCACTGCTATATCTGGCATTGCGTGTCCTTCTTTCTTTATGTCCACATCTACACAGTCATTTTAACACACTTTATGTCATTTTGTGTTTTCATTCTGCCATAATCACACTTATTCTATTAAACAAAACAGGGAGCGGATATTATCTCCGCTCCCTGTACACAATACCTGTTTCCAAACATCTTTCGGCATCAAATCAGCCGATTTCAAATATTCTCTTAAAAAGCAACGCCCATAGCAGCCACTTCTGCCTTAACTTCCTCGTACATCTTCTGCCATGCAGGCACTGGTGTGATGGTCTTCATGTCATATGCCTCGTTGAATGCCACACCCTTATTGCCGTCTTCCATATTGAATACATGCTCATATTTACCCAGCAGCTTCAATACGATCTCATTGGCTTTCTCACGGGTCATCTTCTGTTTTGCCACCGCTTTGCCGACTTCACCCATGAAGCGTACTTCCAGTCCTGTTCCGTTTGGTGCATTGCCGTTGGCAGAACCAAGGCCTTCCAGATGTCCACCGCAGACCGTTACGACGATGGCATTGGCTGCCGCTTCATAGAGCAGTTCCTTAGTCATAGCGCCGCTGGACGGCCACAGGTCACATACGATGATCGCTGGTGCTTCCTGGGCAAATGTCTGGCAGAGTACGGCCTGCAGCCACAGACAGCCTCTTGCTGTGGTAGCCACATCATGAATATGAATGGGATGGCACAGATGATAATCCGCCATATAAACCAGATTCGCCGCCAGCATAGACGCGATCATAACCATGGTCGCACCTGGCGCGTCCCCTGCCAGCCCACCTACCATAGTGCAGGCCAGTGATGCATTTCTCATGCCGTAATCCAGTGCGTTGGCAGCACGTACCATATTCCCATTATCCACGATCAGCTCGTTGAACATGGCTGTCAGATGAGAGTCACATGGACGAAGGCGTTTCTCGCCTACCGCTGCATAATCACCGATCTCCGTTACCGCGCTCTCTGCTGCCAGCAATCCCATGCCAGGACGGCCTACCTCTTCCAGTGCTTTATGGAGATAATCCAGCTCACGTCTTACGGCAAGTACTTCGGATACACTGCCGTTCTGCACAGTATACCCATCCACATCCACCAGAGACGGGCAGGTCAGAAGATCGATCACCGGCTCTTTAGCAGAACTTAAGATGATCGGGTAATACAACTCTTCCGGCGTAGGACAGCCAGGATTGCCAGCCCAGATCACTGGCGGGCGGTCATCTTCGATGCCTCTGGCCACCAGTGTGACCGCATCCTTACCCTCTCCCATAACAAGAGAGGTCTTCATGTCGCGGATGCCCTGTTCGATTTCTTCCTTTGAAAATTTGATAATACGTCCGGTAGACATATTGTACACACCGTTTTCTTCGATCATCCTCTTCGCTGCTGTGAACATATCAGAAAAGAGTTTTTTATCCGTTGGGATTACCACGTTTTTGTCCCAGTCAAATCCAAAATCATCCACAAGCTCGCGGGTGGAATCAATGACATAGTCCATATCCCAGTCATCCTTGCTTATTTTTTCGCCGGTATTGCCGCGCTCACAAAGTTCAAGATACTTTTTTGTGTCCATGTTTCTCTCCTATTATTCTGTTATTTCTTGCCGCCGGTTACATTACTTACGAAGAAATCCTGTGCCAGAATATCTTCATCGCTCATGACCTGACCCTCTTCTACAAGTACATTTCCCTGGTCATCTTTTAATTCACCTGCATATACGCTTACTTCGCCGCTTGCGATCTTGTCTTTGAGTTCATTTACCTTAGCCTGAACGTCTGCCGGAACAAGGTCTGCATTGAAATCAGCAAGCTTCGCACAGTCGCCGCCTTCATAGTAATCGGTGTCGATTTTTATCGTGCCGTCTGCAGTCTGCTGCATGATCTCTTCAAAGATCGGAGCAAAATTCCATGTGAAGGAAGTCAGGACTGCCTTTGGTGCGGAAGGCTGCATGTTAATGTTGTAGCCAATACAGAAAGCACCGTTCTGTTCACAGGTCTGCGGTACAGCCGGAGAAGAAGCTTCCATACCCATATACTTGATGCCATTGTCGATGAGAGTCTTTGCGTTCTGACCTTCTACGTCCAGGTCATACCAGCTGTCTGCCCACAGTACCTGTACGGTAGCATCCGGATTGCCATATTTTGCACCCAGTGCATAGGAATTCAGAGCAGTACGTACAGACGCTTCATCCATACTTGCGCAGAAACCGAACTGGTTTGATTCTGTATTCATCAGTGCGCTCAAATATCCTGCAAGGAATTCACCTTCATAACCACGGATCTGGAATTCAACAACGTTTTCATAAATATCATTCTCATACTGTGCGAAAACAACATCCGGGTATTCTTCCTGCATTTCTGCCAGAACAGCACCGTAGCCGGTAGAACATCCAAAGATAATATCCGCCCCATTATCCACCATTTCCTCAATGGTAGATTCGATCAGGGAAGGATCTTCCTCTGCGATCTCTTCTGCGGTCAGCAGATTTTTCTCGGTATCAATGCCAAGGTTTTTGCAGGCTGCCAACATGCTTTCATGCATTGCCTGTGCCCAGCCGCCGTCTTCTACCACAGCGTACTCGATCTCTCCGATCACAAGATCAGAAACATCCTTTGCTTCTTTGTCCGATGCCTCCGCAGTATCTTCTGTCTTTGTTTTATCTGCTGCAGCACTATCCTTGGAAGTGGAACCACATGCTGTGAATAAAGACACTACCATAGTTGCTGCCACTAAAACACTTATAACCTTCTTTTTCATAACCTTCTCCTTCGTGTAATCAATATTTTCAGAAATACTATATCTGTATCACCTGCATATTTATGCAAATGCGTACATTCTTAACGACTTTCCCTGTCATAGGGAACGGCCAGAGATTCTGGCTGTGCAGTATGCTTCTTACGGAAATTACCCGTAGCAAGGATAAATGCGATGACAGTTGCCACATAAGGCAGCGCACTGTATATCTCCGTAGGTACATTAGGCAGATAGATCTGCAGTGTGCTTCCCAGACAACTGATGAAGCCAAACAGCAGTGCTCCCAGTGTGAGATACAAGGGATTCCAGGACGAAAATGCAACCAGCGCAAATGCGATCCAGCCTTTTCCTGCCGTCATGCCGCTGCTCCAGAAATTAGTGCTGCCAAGAGATACACATGCCCCGCTGATAGCCATCATGACGGAACCGAAGATAATATAGCCATACCGCATGGCAAAAACATTTTCTCCGCCTGCATCCAGCACGGCAGGATTCTCACCCAGTGCCCGCAGCTTCAGTCCATAACGCGTCCGGTAAATATAAAACATGGCGATGGGCACGATAAAATACATGGCATAGACCAGAAGATTCTGCTGAAACAGAATCGGTCCGATTACCGGAATATCAGAGAGAAACGGAATAGCAATATTCTCAAACTTCAGATTCGCTGCCACACCGGCAACATTTTTCCCAAGGAATCCGCTGAGTCCTGTACCGAAAGTCAGCATAGCCATACCACATACGGTCTGATCCGACTGGAGTGTGACCGTAAGGAATGCGAAGACAAGCCCAAGCACTGCTCCCGTAAACAAAACCACCAGAAAGGCCAGTGCCAGATTCTGTGTGGACACGGCAGTCATATATCCGGTGACCGCACCCATGAGCATAATGCCTTCCACACCCAGATTCATGATACCTGCACGCTCGGAAAATGTCTCACCGATACCTGCATACATAACCGATACTGCATAGACCAGTGCCCCGGATAATAAAGAGATAATTAATGTCATGATTCCACCTCCTTCACACGGATCAGGCGGTATCTCTGGAAGTAATCGCCTGCGATAACAAACAACATGATGGTACCCTGTATCATGGTCGCAATCTGTGTCGGCACACCCATGACCTGTACCGTAGCCGAGCTGTTTTGCAGCCCCGCAAACAGAATGGAAACAATGATGATCGCAAGAGGATTCAATTTGCTTAAGTACGCGATAACAATAGCCGTATATCCGGCATTGTTAGGCATGCCCTCCATAATACGCTGGGATACCCCCGCATATTGCAGACATCCGGCAAGACCTGCCAGGCCGCCGCTTATAACCAGAGCAAGGATAATATTCCGCTTGATATTAATACCTGCGAACCGCGCCGCACCCTGGCTGTAACGTACCACAGACATCTGATAGCCCAGGGTGGTGCTTTTATAGATCATGTAAATGATCAATGCCGCCACCACTCCGATCACGATGCCTGAGCTGACTTTTGCGCCTCCAAGGGCCGGCAATTCCAGCCCGGCTCTCAGTTTTTCCGTCTGTCCAACGTTCTGCCCCGCCGCTTTCCACGGACCAAGACACAGGTAACTGAGAATGATCAGCGCAATATAATTCAGCATCAGGGTCGTAATGCTTTCATTTACGTCCCACAAAGCCCTGGGGATCGCACAGAGCAGTGCCCACAAGGCGCCGCCTGCAAAACAGCAGACCGCCAGCATCAATATGCCCGCAAATCCATCGATTCTGGGTCCATACATGGCGAATGCACCGCCGAAAATAACGCCCATGGCATATTGTCCCTCTGCGCCAATATTATTCAGGTTCATCTTAAATGTGAGGGCCACGCCCAGACTGCAGAGCATGAGGGGCAGGCTGGCATCCAGCATCTTCCGGATACCCCGGCCTGTGAAAAAGACCTTGGAAATCATCTTTGTGTAAACTTCTATGGGATTAAATCCCGACGCAGCAATAATGATCCCGCAGGCCGCCAGCGCCAACACTGTAAAAAGAAGAGAGGTCAGTATCGTCCGAATAATCGTCTGTTTTTCTCTTCGTTCCTTTCTGAATTTTATCTTCATCGTTCTTCTCCCGCCATCATTCTGCCTATGGTATCATAATCTGCATCTGCCCGTTCCATGACAGAAACCATCCTGCCATCACACATGACACCGATACGGTCCGCCATCTGAAACAGTTCGTCCAGTTCCTCCGAAATCAGGAAGACCGCCGCACCTCTTTTGCATTGATCCAGCAGAATCTCATGGATAGATTCTGTGGCACCGATATCCAGTCCGCGCACCGGATAAGCCGCGATCAGAAGATCCGGGGCCGTGCTGATTTCCCTGGCGATCAGAAGCTTCTGCTGATTACCACCGGACATGAAGGACACAGGTGTGCCGCCGCCCGCGGATTTGATCTCATAGGCTTCTGATTCTTTCTCAATGGTTGCCCGCACATGTTTCTTCTTTATAAAACTGTATTTAGAAAATTCCTCCGTATCAAACTGCTTCAAAATACGGTTTCCTTCCATATCAAGTTCCGGTACGAGACCCATATGCAGTCTGTCCTCCGGAATAAATGCTACCCCGGAACGAATATGTGTCTTTGCATTGGTCCTGGTCAGATCTTTTCCATTCACCGTCACCTGACCACCCTCGATCTTACGCAATCCGGCAAGCGCTTCCGCCATCTCCTTCTGTCCATTGCCCGCAACACCTGCAATACCGAAAATCTCACCTCTATGTATAGAAAAAGAAACCTCGCGGACCGCCCAATGTCATTAAGTTAAGATGACGAAATCAAGATCTCAGTATTAGAAATAATACTGGGGTCTTTTTTTGAAATAAATGCTTGACATAAGAATGAAAATGTGCGGCCGCTTTCGCTATTGAATGGT
>JAQUWF010000051.1 GCA_028692975.1 Lachnospiraceae bacterium | reverse complement strand
CATTCTACGATAAAGTACTGGAGAAAAATGCATAAGGAGGAATCGCCATGTCAATAGAATATTTAGGATTAAGCGAAATCAATGGCCCTCTTGTTGTATTGGAAGGCGTCAAGGACGCTGCCTACGAAGAGATCGTTGAATTCAAGATCGATGGAAAAGAAACAAAGCTGGGACGTATTGTAGAAATATATGAAGACAAAGCCGTGATCCAGGTGTTTGAGGGGTCCGAGGGCATGAGCCTGAAGAACACCCACACCCGCCTCACTGGCAAACCTATGGAGATCGCCCTCTCTGAGGATATCCTGGGACGTACCTTCGACGGTATCGGCAAGCCTATCGACGGACTGGGACCTATTGTTTCCAATGAATACCGCAACATCAACGGATTACCGCTGAACCCATGTACACGGGAATATCCACGTAACTATATCAACACCGGTATTTCCGCTATCGACGGACTGACCACACTGATCCGCGGACAGAAACTTCCGATTTTTTCCGGAAATGGTCTGCCTCACGACCAGCTGGCGGCGCAGATCGTGCAGCAGGCATCCTTAGGCTCCAACAGTGATGAGAAATTCGCTATCGTGTTCGCCGCTATGGGTGTTAAATATGACGTTGCCGAATTTTTCCGCAGAACCTTCGAGGAAAGCGGTGTAAGCGACCACGTTGCCATGTTCCTGAATCTGGCAAATGACCCGGTTGTTGAGCGTCTGATCACGCCGAAGGTGGCGCTGACCGTTGCCGAGTACCTGGCTTTTGAAAAGGGTATGCATATTCTGGTTATTCTGACGGATATTACTTCTTTCTGTGAGGCCATGCGTGAAGTATCCTCCAGCAAGGGTGAGATTCCTTCCAGAAAGGGTTATCCGGGATATCTGTATTCCGAGCTGGCTACTCTGTATGAACGCGCCGGTATCGTGGCAGGACAACAGGGCTCTGTTACCCAGATCCCCATCCTTACCATGCCAAATGATGATATTACCCACCCGATCCCTGACCTGACCGGATACATTACCGAGGGCCAGATCGTATTGGACCGCGCACTCCACGGCCAGGCTATTTACCCGCCTATCGGCGTGCTGCCTTCCCTTTCCCGTCTCATGAAGGACGGTATCGGTGAGGGCTATACCCGTGCCGATCATCAGGACATTGCCAACCAGCTCTTCTCCTCCTATGCGAAGGTGGAAGACGCCCGTTCTCTGGCTTCTGTTATCGGTGAGGACGAATTATCCGCAGTGGATAAGAAATATCTGGAATTTGGTACCGCATTTGAAAAAGAATTCGTAGGACAGGGGCCTTTCGAGAACCGTTCTATTATTGAAACCTTAGACATCGGCTGGAAGCTCTTAGGACTCCTGCCGAAAGAAGAATTAGACCGTATCGACACAAAGATACTGGATAAATACTATCAGCCAGCGGAATGATAAAGGAGTGATTGCATGGATCCGAATAGTTTTCCTACCAAAGGAAACCTCATATTAGCCAAAAACTCCCTTGCATTATCCAATCAGGGCTATGAGTTGATGGACAAAAAAAGAAATATCCTGATTCGTGAACTGATGCAGCTCATCGAGCAGGCCAAGGATATCCAGTCGCAGATCGATATCACCTTCACGGAGGCTTACCGCGCACTGCAGCAGGCCAACATGGAGATCGGTATCAGCAATGTGGAGGAGCTGTCCTTTACCGTTCCGGTGGAAAACTCTATCCGCATCAAGACGCGAAGCATCATGGGTACGGAGATTCCCCTGGTGGAATTCGACGAGGAGGGCAACGATATGCCTACCTACGCTTTCTACCGCACCAAGGAATCTCTGGACAAGGCAAAGTTGGCCTTTGAGAAGGTAAAGAAACTGACCATCCACCTTTCCATGGTGGAAAACTCAGCCTACCGCCTTGCCACCAATATCAAAAAGACTCAGAAACGTGCCAATGCGCTGAAAAATATCACCGTGCCCCATTATGAGCAGCTGACCAAAGATATTTCCAATGCACTGGAAGAAAAAGAGCGTGAGGAATTCACCCGGCTGAAGGTTATCAAGCGTATGCAGCAGGGAAAATAATGTATTTGTTTAACATTGGTTGTAACTGTTTAGTGCCTGACCCGTTACGATTCGAAAATCCCATCGCCTGACGCGATGGGATTTTCTCACTCGATTCATTTTCTTACGGTCAGCGCAGTAAATACGCCGACCTACTGAATAGTTACTATTGGTTTACAAAAGAGCCCCAGTTATGTAACCTTCATGGTTTCCATAACTGGGGCTCTTTTTGCGCTAATATGAGACGCAATTCATTAAATTGTCTGAAATTAATCGACACTTTCCTACAAATCAGACCAAATTTCGACGATAAAAAAGTCAAGTCTATTTTCGCTTTTCTTTGTGGAAAACTTCGATTTATGAGTTGTTCACAAAACAGTTGTTCTGAAAAAATCGGTTGGTTTACGTAATTATTCTCCCCAATTTTGTGGACAGTGTGGATAACTCAGTGTATAACTCCCATTTTAACGCATTCCTTACAAAATTATTTGTGGATAACTATTGTGGGTAATTTGGGGGTAAATTTTCTCCCTATTACAAAATTCGACAAAGTTTGTGCAATATCACGAATTTCAATTTTGACACAATTCTTTTTCTTCCCTCAAAGCGGTAGTTGACATAATATGAAGCCTTTTGGTAACTATCGGCCAACTTCTAACCTGCTACCAAATCTTCACAACCTTTTGGGTAACTATCGCCTATCTTCTCCCTTGCTGCCAAATCTATTCAGCCTTTTTGGTAGCCACCGCTTATCTTCTCGCTCGCTGCCAAAACCATTCAACCTTTTTGGCAGCTACCGCCTATCTTCTCGCTCGCTGCCAAAACCATTCAACCTTTTTGGCAGCTACCTCCTATCTTCTCGCTCGCTGCCAAAACCATTCAACCTTTTGGGTAACTCTCGCCTATCTTCTCACTTGCTACCAAAACCATTCAGCCTTTTTGGCAGCTACCTCCTATCTTCTCGCTCGCTGCCAAAACCATTCAACCTTTTGGGTAACTATCGCCTATCTTCTCCCTTGCTGCCAAATCTATTCAGCCTTTTTGGCAGTTGCCGCCTAACTTCTCTCCTGCTGCCAAATCCATTCAGCCTTTTTGGCAGCTACCGCTTATCTTCTCACTTGCTACCAAAACCATTCAACTTTTTGGGTAGCCACCGCCTATCTTCTCACTTGCTGCCAAAAACATTCAGCCTTTTGGGTAGCCACCGCCTATCTTCTCTCCCGCTGCCAAAACCATTCAACTTTTTGGGTAGCCACCGCCTATCTTCTCCCTTGCTGCCAAATCTTCCCAGCCTTTTGGGTAACTGCCGCCTATCTTCTCTCCCGCTGCCAAAACCATTCAGCCTTTTGGGTAGCCACCGCCTATCTTCTCGCTTGCTGCCAAAATGGACAGTTTTCAAGGACGGAGCATGTTTAATTTTCTAACAAATAATTCAGTGCACTGGTTACGGCGTTGGCTCCGTCGGCGGCGGCGGTGATAATCTGCCGCAGTTGCTTCACGCGGGCATCGCCGGCCGCATAGATGCCCGGGACACTGGTGGTGCCATTTTCATCTGTAATAATATATCCATTCTGATCCATATCCACCACGCCTTTAAAGAGTTCTGTAGTCGGCGTAATCCCCACTGCGATAAACACTCCGTCCACATGCAGCGTTTTCTTAGATCCATCCTTCACATTCACAATCTTCACAGCCCCAACCTGATTCTCTCCTTCCAGGCTGGATACCGTGCTGTCCCATACCATTTCCACATTGGGGAGAGCAAACAGTCTCTCCTGCAGCATTTTCGCGGCACGCAGTTCGTCCCTGCGGTGCACCACATAAACTTTGCGGCATCCACGTGCAAGGAAAATCGCATCCTCCACTGCCACATCACCGCCACCGATCACTGCCACATCACTGCCCTTGAAGAACGCACCGTCGCAGGTCGCACAATAAGAAACTCCCATGCCCATGAGGCGGTCTTCCCCTGGAACACCTAACTTCCGGTGATCGGCACCTGTGGACATGATCAGTGTTTTCGTCTCATAAAGACCATTCTCCGTGCGCACCATCTTAATCCCATTCTCCACATGCACAGAAATCACCTGCGCCCGGACAAACTCCGCACCAAGGCTCTCTGCATGCTCCCGGAACTTCATGCTCAGATCCATACCGCTGATGCCCGGCAGTCCCGGGTAATTATCCACTTCATACGTATTAATGACCTGGCCGCCACTGATAAAATTCTGTTCCAGTACAATAGCAGAAAGTTTCGCTCTCGCCGCATAAATCGCAGCCGTCAGACCTGCCGGTCCGGATCCTATAATAATCAAATCGTACATTTTATTCCATACCTCCGTATTGTTTGCAATTAACGTGTTGTATTGACGGAGTGCAGGCCCCAGACCCGTCTGCTGCGCAGCTCCTGTCTGGTGCTTATTGGACGTACCGTCCAATATACAGATAAAAAAACAGCCCTTAGCAAGTAAACTTGCGCGGTCTTTTTTCTATCTGTCTGCTCTCCTGTTCTCATAATAAAATAATAGCATTTTAAAAGGTTTTATTCAATATAATAGTAGGGTAAACTTCCCCTGGAGGGTACATATGCCCAAACAACTGCTCCGCAAACGACTGGTGCCGCTATTCCTTACAGGCGCCTTTTTCTTTGGCTGCTTTATCTGCTACCTTACCACACTTCTGACCCGCGGCGAGGACGCTGCATTCGAGGACTTTACCCGCCGGATATTCTGCGAACAGGTCTCCTCCAACGCCCTGAATCTCCACTACACCCTGGCTGATCCCGAAACCTATGATATCGAACCGCCCGCGCCGGCCTTCGGGTCCTTATCACGGGAAGCCTTTGATGAGGGACACCTCTATCTGGAGAATCAGCAGACCACTCTGGAACAGTTCGATACCTCCGAACTCTCCGAAGATAACCGGCTGACCTGGGATATCCTTTTCCAGTATCTGCGCACAGAACTGTCCAATGACAACCAGTACATCATGGGTGAACTTTTAAGCCCCGGCCTCGGCATACAGGCGCAGCTGCCCGTCCTCCTTGCCGAATATACCTTCCGCGAGGAATCCGATATCCAGACTTATCTTCAGCTACTGGCCCAGGTGGAGAATTATTTTGCAGAAATTCTCTCCTTCGAACAGGCGAAATCCAGTCAGGGCTATTTCATGAATGACACCACCCTGGACGGTATCATTTCCCAGTGCAACACCTTTTTGTCCGATGGGAATGATAATTATCTGGCACGGATTTTCCACAGGAAATTGCAGGATTTCCCGAATCTGTCCACAGAGCAGTGCGACATTTACGAAAATGAGCACACGCAAATCCTCACCCAGCACGTTCTGCCTGCTTACGCTCAGCTGGTCGATGGTCTGGAATTGCTGCGGGGAACCGGGACTAATCAGAATGGTCTCTATTATTATTCGAATGGGCAGCAATATTATACCTGGCTTCTGCAGCGGACTACCGGGGTCTATGATTCCATTCCAGTGATTGAAAAGCGGCTGCTGGGGCAGCTGCAGCAGGATCAGCAGTCCATGTACCAGCTGCTCCAAAAGCATCCGGATCTGACCAGCCAGTCCCTTTCTCTGGGGCAAAATGCTTTTTCCGCCGAACCAGGAGAAATGCTGGGCGAACTGCAGGAGAAAATGGCCGATGATTTCCCCAAGTCACCGTCTATTTCCTATGATATAAAATATGTGGATGAGGATCTTCAGAAACATCTGAGCCCGGCCTTTTACCTGACACCGCCTCTCGACACCCTCTCGCCCAACACGATCTATATCAATCCTGCCTCCGGACTGACCGGGCTGGACCTTTATACCACGCTGGGTCACGAGGGTTTCCCCGGGCATCTATACCAGACCCAGTATTTTGCCCATACTAATCCGGACCCGGTCCGTCACCTTATGAACATGGGCGGTTATATCGAAGGCTGGGCCACCTATGTGGAGTCCTTTGCATACCGTTATGCCGACTGTGACCCGGCTATTTCCGCGGCTGCCTGGCTGAATCGTTCCCTGAATCTGTGCCTTTTTTCCATCTGCGATGTGGGCATTCATTACCGGGGCTGGACCCAGGCACAGACGGGAACCTTTCTGGCCAACTTCGGCATCACAGACCAGCAGGCCGTCTCCAATGTTTTCCATAGCATCCTGGCTGACCCCGCCAATTATCTGAAATATTATCTGGGCTATCTGTCCTTTCTGGATATACGTACCCGGGCGGAGACTGCTGCCGGAGATGATTTTGATATGAAGAAATTCCACAAAAACGTTCTGGAAATTGGCCCCAGTCAGTTTCCTGTACTACAAAAATGGCTGGAGTCAATGTGACTCCAGCCGTGACTGTTCAACAGGTCTGCGCATTTACTGCGCTGCCCGTAAGCATGTGATTCAGGCGTGCAGAAATCCCATCACCGAAGGTGATTTTCATGGATTTCTGCATTGCAACTGCTCAGTGACTGAGCAGTTGACTCCAGCCAGCGCTGTGCTATTATTTGATGACCCTCTGTGGTCAAATGTATGCCGTCTATGGTGATACCCTCATATCCAGCCCGTTCTACCGCCCTGTCCAGATCCTCCTGCAATGGGATCCAAGTCAGCCCGTAGCGATTTGCCACGCCCGCCAAAATGCGGCTTATCTCCGCCAATAGCGGTTTCCAGGAACTATATTCCGCCGGATGCGCAAAGACAAATGGCTCCATAAGGATGATGGGACATGCGCAGGTCTTTCTTATGGTTTCAATCAATGTTTCGCAGCCGATTTTGAACTCCTCCAGGGAAAAATTTACATCCGCCCCGGTATTTTTTATGACACCCACATCATTGATCCCTATAAGAATCGTGATCTTATCCGGGTGCAGTTCTACGCAGTCTCGCTTCCACAACCGCAGCAATGCCGGCAGGGTAAATCCATCGATTCCTTTATTTAACACTTCCACCCGGTCAAATCCATACCCCAAATTCTCCGCGATCATCCGCACATACCCTTCCCCCAAGTTGTCCGTATCAAAGGAATGGTAACAGTCCGTAATGCTGTCGCCCAAAAAAAGTAATTGCTCCATCTTCCGTCAGCCCTTCTTTTCCAGTCTACTTTGCCAAAATAAAATTCCCGGTGGAAATCAGCAGATCGGAGGATTTGTCGCAGATAATCGGAACCTCACCAAGTTCAAAAATCTTACAGAGCGTACTCTTCCCATCCTTACTGCCGTCCGCCAGGATAAAAGCTTCGGCTGAATTTTTCTTCACAATACGCTTTTTTTCCGCCTCACGCATGTCCGGGGTATTGATACCCGCCACCATGGAAAATCCACTGGCACCGATAAATGCCTTGTCAAAATAATTAGACTCCAGCATGGTATTCGTAATCGTACCTGAGATAGATGCCGTGGAAATATTAATCTCACCGCCCACCATAAAACAATTCATATTCGTCTCCTGCAATTCCGAAAAGATCAGCGCATTGGTGGTCACGATAGTCACCTGCTTATTCCTGAGGTGCTTGACCATGCGAAGCGCCGTCGAGCCGGAGTCCAGATAAATGGCCTCTCCGTCCTTCACCATGCTTGCTGCATAGCGTGCAATCTTTTCTTTTTCACTGACGAACTGTATGGTCTTTGAATTCACCGGAATCTCATAAGAGCCCTTTTTCAGGCAGGCACCGCCGCCGCGAAGCAGCGTGATCTGTCCCTCTGCCGCCAGCGTCTTCAAATCTCTTCGAATCGTAGACTCCGATACGTTTTGCAGATCTTTTAGAAATGCTTCCAAGGAAACGATTTCTTTTTGTTCCAATAACTGCAGCATCTGCAGTCTTCTTTCATATGGGATCACGCCGTCTTCCCCCTTTTGGTCTCTTTTATTATAATACTAATCTTATTGTATTGAATTATTCATTTTTTGTCAATAAAGATGACACTTTTTGCATCTCTACTTTTCAAGCACTTCCCGGAGCGTGGGCATAGAATCCTGCGCACCCAGACGACACACGGTTATGGCGCTGCATCCTGTGGCGAATCTGCACGCCGGGATAAGTTCCTGTCCTTCCAGCAGAGCATAACCCAGTCCTCCGATAAAAGAATCTCCAGCACCTGTAGTCTCAATAGCCTTCACCTTATGCGACGGGATGAATTCCGTTTCATTTCCCGTCACTACCACAGATCCATCTTTTCCAAGGGTAAAAATGCAGTCAATGCCCAGTTTTTCCGAAAGTTTTCTGGCCCCTTCTTTGGCCTTGTCAATGGAATCTATGGTTTCCTTCAGATAAAATCCGGCTTCCACCTCATTTACCACCAGAATGTCGATTTTCTTTAAATATTCTTCCTCAATATCCATGGCCGGTGCCGCATTCAAAAGCACTTTACAACCGCATCGTTTTGCCACATCAATAGCATATTCGTTTATTTCCAGTGGAATTTCCATTTGCAGGATAACCAGTTTTGCCTCTTCCAAAAGCGGCACCGCCTCATCAATATGCTCCTTCGTCACCCGGAAATTCGCACCGCGCACAATGCTGGCGAAGACGCTACCATCCTCCACCGCATTCACTATGCCCATGCCGCTGGGACCTTCTACACATTTCATATAATCTGTGTGAACACCGTATTTTTCTGCCGTCTCCAGCAGAAATGTTCCCTGTGAATCATTCCCCACACAGCCAATCAGATACGCGGGCACACCGAGTTTTGCTGCCTGCACCGCCTGATTGGCCCCCTTGCCGCCTGCGCTGAATGCCGCATCATTGGCCGGAAGCGTCTCGCCCTCTTTGGGGAGCCTTGGCATCTTTAGAATAATATCGTAATTCAAACTTCCGATCACAACTATCTTATCTCTCATGAATTTCTCCTTTTATAAAACAGGCGCAAAAGCAATCCGCCGATTCTTCTGCGCCTGTGATTTTACTGCATGCTCCGTGTCAGAAACTATTATGCATTTTTACGACGAGCCAGGAAAGATGAGATATCTCCCTTAACGAACTCGAAATAAGATGCAACGATGATAATAATACCGGTTACGACATATTGCCAGAAAGAATCCACATTGATAACAACCATACCTACTTTCAATACAGCCAGCATCAATCCTCCGATAAAGGTTCCCAGCGCAGTTCCTTTTCCGCCTGCCATACGGGTTCCGCCGATGGCTGCTGCTGCGATCGCATTGGTCTCATATCCACTTCCTGCCGTTGCTTCTGCAGAGCCAAGACTTGCCAGCATGATCATACCGGCTACCGCTGCACAGACTCCACATACAATATAAGCGATATATTTAGTTTTGACAACATTAACACCGGATAACTTTGCCGCTTCCTCGTTTCCGCCCACTGCATAGAGATAATCTCCAGTACGTGTCTTTGCCAGTAAAATGTGGCACAGCACGAATACGATAATCATTGCGATGATGTAGTAACGGATGCCTGCTACCAGCTGTCCATTGAAGATATTCCGGAAACTGTCCGGCACATTTGTTACAGGCGCACCGCCAGTCACTACATAGGCAATACCACGATATAAACTCATAGTACCCAGTGTTGCGATAAACGGCTGTAATTTCATAGCAGTAACTAAAAATCCATTAAATGCTCCCAGCGCGATACCGATCAGCAATCCGACCATAATCGCCAGGACTGGATTCATGCCGGATACACAGCAGCTTGCCACACCGATACCGGTGATTGCGAATGTACATCCGATAGATAAATCAATACCTCCGGTAATGATGGTAAACATCATACCAACAGCCAGAACACTGTTTAAGACCATCTGCTGGAATACCGTCAGCATATTCTTCCAGGTAAGGAATGTGGAATTCATGATGGTGAAAATGACACCCATTCCGATAGTTGCTATCAATACAACGATCTCACGTTTATATTTCTTAATGATATTATTCATCCTTATTTCCCTCCAATCGCAAAATCCAAAATGGAATCCGTCTCAAAATCTACATTGCTTTCCAATTCTGCCGTGATTCTGCCCTCACTCATAACAATAATTCTATCGCTGATACCCATGGCTTCCGGAAGTTCGGAGGACACTACGATAAGGCTTTTGCCTTCCGCCACCAGTTCTTCCATAAGACGGTATATTTCTGCCTTCGCCGCTACGTCTACACCCTTTGTAGGCTCATCGAAGATAATAATATCAACGTCCGTAGACATCCAGCGTGCCAGAATAACCTTCTGCTGATTTCCACCTGACATGTTCTTCGTCAGATAGTCCACTCTTCTCGGATGCACATCCATCTCTTCGAAATAACGTTCCGCATTTTTGATTTTTTTGCTCTCATCCACGAAGGGGCCCTTCATGTATTTCCCAAGACTGGAAATGGCAATATTGTCATAATTCATGGACAGATTCATAAATCCCTGTGTCTTCCGGTCCTCCGGGAGAAGTCCAATCCCTTTTTTCAGTGCTTTGGTACTGTTCCAGCTGCCCTTGATCTCCTCGCCCTTTAATGTGACGGTTCCTCCGGTCTTCTGGTCCACGCCCATGATCGTTCTCATGATTTCTGTACGGCCCGCACCTACCAGACCAAAGAATCCCAGGATTTCACCTTTATGTAATTCAAAATTAATGTCATGAAAATCATGTTCATTTGATAAATGTTCTACTTTAAGTACCACTTCATCCGTCTTCGGACTTGGCTTTAATCTGGAAGCAACCGCTGCCACGCTGCGGCCTACCATGGAGTGAATCAGTTCCTCACGGGTTGTTCCTTTCACATCCAGCGTCTCAATATATTCCCCATCTCGAAGTATGGTCGCACGGTCACAGATCTGGAAAATCTCCTCCAGACGATGACTTACATACAGAACCGTAACACCGTCTTTTCTTAATTTTTCGATTACCTGAAAAAGTGCCTCTGTCTCACGCATCGTCAGCGATGCGGTGGGCTCGTCCAGTGAAATGATCGTGGAATGGTGGAACAATGCTTTTGCAATTGCCAGCATCTGCTTACCACCGGCTGTCAGGCTGCTTACCAGATCCGCAGACCTGAAATTACAGTTCAGTTCCTCCAAAATCGCATCTACCTCACGATTCATTCTTCCAAAATCAATGAACGTTCCCTTTCTCGGTTCGTATCCCAGTGTGACATTCTGCCCGACTGTCAGATCTTCCACCACCATGGTTTCCTGATGCACCTTGGAAATCTTTCCGTTCAAAATCGCATCATTTGGATTTTTAAAGCTTACCTTCTTTTCATGAAGCAACACGCTTCCCTCATATTCCGTATAAACTCCATGGAGTATATTTAATAACGTGGATTTACCTGCACCATTTTCTCCTAAAAGAGCATGTACCTCTCCCTCTTTTACTGTGAAGGAAATGTCTTTCAGGACATGTACACCCGGAAAATATTTGTTAATTTTAACAAATTCAACTGCATTTCCCATATTGAAATCCTCCTTGTGAAGCGGGAGAAAGTGATGTCACTTCCTCCCACCAGCTTTTTGTTACCCGCTTTGTTACTTATTTCGCTGTGTATGTCGCATCTGTCCAGTTGATGATTTCCGCTGCATCGGTATCCACATTTGTGTCATCGATCAGTGCCTGTGGTGTTGCCACTACATGAGGCATTTCCTGTCCTGCTAACACACGGAGGGTGCATTCGGTAGCAACCTGTGCCATGTAATATGGGAAGGAATCAACGGTTGCATCCAGACCGCCGTCGCGGATAGAGTCATATGCTTCACCGATACCATCTACACCTACTACAAGGATATCTGCTTCAGACTCTGCCACTGCTTCTACTACGCCGAGTGCCATATCATCATTGTTACAGAAGATTGCTTTCAAATCCGGGTTCTGCTGAATCCATGTGGCTGCCAGTTCTTTTGCTTTCTGACGATCCCAGTCTGCATTCTGCTCCGCTACTACATTTAATTTTGATTTGTTCTCTGTGATCCAGTCCTTGAATCCAGCAGTTCTTTCACGGGCTGCAAATGCTTTTGCCATTCCGACTACGATGGCCACATCGCCTTGGTCACCTAATTTTTCAGAGACCCATTCGGCTGCCAGCTGGCCATTCTGATATGCGTTTGGTCCTACATAGTAATCTGCTGCTGCGATAAGACCGTCATTTACGTTGACCACCGGAATCTTTGCTGCCTGTGCATTTTCTACTGCAGAAGTCAGGTTCGAATCAGAAATCGGGCTGACCATCAGTGCTTTCACACCCTGGTTCGTCATGTTTTCTGTCATGGTCTGCTGACCTGTCTCATCACTCTCGTCTGTGGTAGCATCTACTTCGATGGTCAGATCTGCGCCAGCTGCGTCATTTACAACTTTCTGCGCCTGCTCGTAGCCTGACTGCAAGGTACGCCAGAATTCATTGGATAAGGATTTTTCTACTGCCCCCAGGGTTATGCCTGACTCTACAGCGATATCTCCGTTTGCCGCTCTTACTTCTTCGATGGTCTTGCTGTCCGGATCTGTATCCGGGTTGAATTCTTCGGCAACTGCCTCTGTTGTTGTATCTGCCGTTGTATTTTCGGTGGTCGTCGTGTCTTTGGAGCCACAGGCTGCCAGTCCCATTACCATTGCCATTGTCACTACTACTGATAACACTCTTCTTTTCATCTTTTTTCTCCTTTTTCTTGAAAAATTATCGTATCATTTCCAGAATCAGACTCTGTGCACTGATTCCATCCTGCCTGGATACCACTTCGTCAAACTTGTCCATTCCGATTGTATCAATCAGATTGTATATTTTCTCAAATGCATCGATGTTGGCCTGACACTCCAGTTTCGCTTCCTCGCGAATGGGGAATGTGTCGAAGAAAACCACGCCATCATACTTGTACTTCTTCAGGTAGTAGATAAATTCTGCCGCCTGGGGGATGCTCACAGAGCCAAAGATCAATCCGCTGTCCTGCCATCCGTATCCGTCATTCATATGTAAGCCAAATAATTTTTTCTTTTCTGCCGCCAGGGCCAGTCCGTAAGATGGATTGTCATGCTTCATGAGCATGTGGCAAAAGTCTAATGTGCAGCCCACATTCTCACGGTCTATCTCGTCCAGCATATACATGACCATTCCAGCGCTGTCCAGAAGTGCAAAATTGCGTTCCTCGAAAGGCTTGTACTCGATGCTGATCTTCATATCCGGTGCGTAATCTGCCACCTCACGGAACGCGTCGATCATCCTTTTCCACATCTTTGCGTAGTTCATCTGGAAGGAATAATCGAATCCGTCATTTTCCAGCCAGACCGTAAGTACGCTTCCACCCAGTTCTCTGCAGGTATCTGCCGCATCCTTGCAATATTGAATAGCCTCCTTTCTTATGTCAGGGTTTGGATTTGTGAAATTTCCATTCAGGAATTTGCGGTCGCGCCATCTTACCGCGAAACCATTTACCTTTAAATCCCCCATCTCTTTTTTTATCTCTTCCAGGTCATATCCCACGATGTGTTCCGGATAGTTGAACTCCAAGTGCGTAATCCCATTCATTTGGTGATAAGCATGAATTGCGTCAAACACATTTTCGCCCTTTAGCACAAATGAATTCATTCTTCCTGCATAATTCATTTCTTCTTCCTTTCTGTTTTTCACTATTTTTCATTTCCATTCATTTCATGTCATTACTGTATCAATACTTTCACTTTTTGTCAATCAAATTGTCATATTTCTGCACATCCCACTATTTTTTACAATGATTTTTGTTTACTTTTTCCAAACTTATTCACTTTCTTTCACTTTGTTTCACTTATTTATGACTTTTTTAATAAATAAGGGCATAAAAAATGACCGGCATCTCTGTCAGTCACTTTTGTGATTTCTTCTGTAATTTTACATGAGAATGGGGTTTCTGGAGATTATTTTTTTATGTCTCCAATATATAATGTTTTTCCAAGCGGTGCTAATATTTTCAATATTGTATCTAATTGCGGACTGGTCCTGCCCTTTTCCATTCTGGCAATGACCGGCTGCTTTACGCCACTTAATTCCTCAAGTTTTTTCTGGCTTATTCCTTTTTCTTCTCTGGCCTTTATAATTTCTCCAACAAGCGCCACCCGCAGATCACTCTCCGCGATCTCCTCTTTTGAAAACAACTCTTTCCGTGCCTGCTCCCACACATGCCCCTTCGCACTATTCATTTATACCACCTCTCTCCAAAAAATCCTGTAACTCTCGTTTTGCTTTTTCAATTTCACGTTTCGGTGTTTTCCTTGTTTTTTTCGTAAATGTATGTAGTAAAACAAAATTTCCACCTATGTATCCAGCAAAAAGAATCCTATCCTTTAAAGGTCTTAATTCCCATATAGCACCTTCTAAGTGTTTCATATAAGGCTCTCCCGCTGTTGTTCCATATTGACTCAAAATTTGAATATAGTCACCTATTTTATTTAATTTGATACGACTATCTTTCGTTTTTTTTGCATTCAATTTCTGCATATAATCATAGACTGGTTCCTTACCATTTCTATCTTTATAATAAATTATAGTATTCAAATTATTTCCTTTCGTATTTTATTATACTCAATATTTCCCCTTCGGTCAATAACTTTCTAGTTATTGCATGTGAATTAAAATTGCAGTCACATCCATCTTGCCAGCACCACACTTGCAACAACTCCTGCCAATGTACTGATCAGTGCTCCCGGCAGGGTCCAGCGGGTTTTGGTTACTTTGGCGGTCATATAGTAGATGCTGATGGTGTAAAAGATGGTTTCCGTGCAGCTCATAAGAATCGAGGCTGTCAGCCCGATAACCGAATCCGGGCCGTAAGTTTTGTACAGGTCCAGAACCAGTCCCGTAGCGGCTGAGGAGGAAAACATGCGAACAATAATAAGTGGAATAAGTTCTGACGGAAAAGTCAGAAAAGACAGTATTTTCCCCAAAACAGAAGCCAGCAGATCCAGGAACCCGGAAGCGCGCAGGATCCCCACGCCCACCATAAGACCGATCAGGGTGGGCATGATCTTGACCACCGTCCTGATCCCATCCATGGCTCCACGGACAAATTCTTCATAAACCTTCTGTTTTCGGGAAAGCCCCATAGCAATAACATAAAAAATAATAAGTGGAATAAGTGCTTTCGATATGTACAACAAAATAGACATGGCAAGTCCTCAGAGAGAGTTTCCCTAATATGTATGCAGGAAATCCCTTCTCTATGCCGGAAACTTACATTTGGTGATTCCCCTATTCCTCACGAATATGAATCATCGTCTCTATCAATTCTTCCTCCAACCGCACCGCTTCCTGTTCTTCCTGAGAAAGTTGAATTTCTTCTTTTAATTCATTCCATTTAATATCCATATTTTTCACCCCCTTTACTATATTTATATTTTTTATCCAAATCTAATAGCATCCTATAACTAACCTCTCCTTTATTACCCCCGATGTCTCTGTATGACTTCCAAAAATGCTTCACCATACCTCTGGTACTTCACCATGCCTACGCCGGAAACGGTGAGCATTTCCAGTTCGTTTTTGGGCAGGACCTGGCACATGTGGGTTAGGGTTTTGTCGGAGAAGATAACGTATGGGGGGACCTTGTTTTCTCTGGCGAGGCGCAGGCGCAGCATACGCAGCTGCTCGAAGAGGTCCTTGTCCACCGGTGTATTCTTCGGCGTTTTGGCTGTCGTCTTTCTCGCAGCGGATTGTTTCGGCTTTCGGGCAGTTCCATCATACGCAGATGTGACACCCATGGCTCTTGCGCTGGTCTCTTTTTCCGTTGGTTCCACCACGTGCAGGCATACCGAACAATTATCACAGTCCTCCTTGAGGCGCTCACCAAAGTAATCCAGAATATACTTTCGCAGACAGGTTTTGCTGAAGCAGTAAAAAGTCATCTGCCGCAGCCGGTCTTCATCCAGTTTTTTGGTCAGTGCCAGCTGCTCATCTGACAATTCGTTGTTATCCCGGTTATGATTGATGAAAAACTGGTTCAAAACCACATCCTGCCCGCCATAGAGCAGAAAGCACTTGGACGGCTCCCCATCACGACCTGCACGACCAGCCTCCTGGTAATAGCTCTCCATATTTTTCGGCATATTGTAATGCACGACAAAACGCACATTGGACTTATCGATACCCATACCGAAAGCATTGGTCGCCACCATAATCGGTTTCACATCATAGATAAAGTCCTCCTGATTCTGCTGCCGTTCCCGGTCTGAGAGTCCCGCATGATACCGCGTAGCCGGAAACCCGTCCCGATTCAGTTTGCTGCAGACCTCCTCCACCACCTTGCGGGTCAGGCAGTAAATGATACCGCTCTGATCCACGAATTCATCCAGATGGTTCAGCAGTGCCGCATACTTGTCTTTGGGCGTTTCCACCTGAAAATACAGGTTGGAACGGTCAAACCCTGTGGTCTCCACCAAGGGATCCTGCAGCTGCAGAATGCGCAGCACATCATCCCGCACCGCAGCGGTAGCCGTGGCCGTAAAAGCACTGATCACCGGCCGTGCAGGCAGCAATTTGATAAAATCCAGAATCCGCAGATAACTGGGGCGAAAATCCTGCCCCCACTGGGAAACACAGTGTGCCTCATCGATACTGATCATGGAAATCTCCGTATTCATAGCAAATTCCAGAAATTCCCCTGTAGTCAGCCGCTCCGGTGCAACGTAAATAATCTTATAGCGTCCCTGGGCCGCATAAGATAGAGCCAGTTCGTATTGGCGATGGGTAAGGGAACTGTTGAGATAGGCGGCATGGATACCTGCCTGATTCAGAGATTCGACCTGATCCTTCATTAGAGAAATAAGAGGGGAAATAACTAATGTAATCCCGGACATAAGCAGCGCCGGTATCTGGTAACACATGGATTTGCCCGCCCCGGTGGGCATAATCCCCAACACATCCCGCCCGGCCAGGATTCCGTCCATAAGCGGCTCCTGACCGGAACGAAATTCATCATATCCAAAATATTCTTTTAAAATACTGTATTTATCACTCATAATTCTGTCATCCTATGCCTTTCTGCCCAATCCCCATCACCCCTTGTGATATTCCCTGCCTGCAGGATTGCTTTAATACTTCCAAGTATATCATCCTGTACCAGATTCTGCAACGCTTCCTCCGTATCTTTTGTGATACTTTCAGCCATAATAATAAATAAAAACAGACATACCTATAGCGTAAAAACAAAACCAAACATGAATAACACGGTCGATGCGACCAGATAAAAAGAATTGTTTAAAACCCTGTACTAGAATGTTACTACCATACCACACCCGCGGCTCAAATACAACACCTATTTCGACCAATAAACAAAAAATCCCCGGAAGCATTTTTCTATGCTTCCGGGAACCTTTCATTTTACATATTATTTCACTTTCTTCTTTCTTCGTGTCACAACAACGGCTCCGCTTCCTGCGAACAGCATCATGGCTATCCATAGCATTGCGTTAGATTCATCACCCGTCTTCGTTGCTGCCTTCTTTGTAGTCGTGATCGGCTTCGCCAATGTCGTCTTCAGCGGTGCCCTTGTAGGTATTGGTGAAGGTTTAGGTGTTACTGTCGGTGTAGGCGTTATTACCTCTACCTTAGACTTCTTGTCCACCATACTTACCGCCTGAATATAATCCTCATCAGGCCCAACATCCCTGGCTTCTACCGTAAAGGTGACCGGCGCCGCGATCTCATAACCACTTGGCGCAGATAATTCAGTCAGCGTGTACTTCTCGCCTGCAAAGAGTTTTCCGGCTATTACATAAACATCCTTGGTGGATGTCCACTTATCAATCACCTTTCCATCCTTATCGGTTACCTGCAATACCGCTCCGGCAAGCATCTGATTATTCTCATCTACTTTCGAGAATCCCACCTTGATCTGTGGCTCATGCCAGATGATCTCGCCAGTCGTCTCATCAACCGAAACAGTACCGCCGCCATCGTCCACTTTCTCAATCACTACCGCGCCATTATCATCCACCTTGAATGTAATCGTCATTGGCCTCTCTGATACCTGACTTCCTGCCGGTGCGATCAATTCCTTGACCTTATACTCAACTCCGGTCAGCACGCCTTCAAACTTCAAAAGACCATTCTCGTCCGTCACTGCCATAGCGATCAGAATATCACCGTCATCAATTTTCGATAACAGAGCATCCGCAACATTTGCAAAAGCCGTAATACCCTGTGAAGCTCTCAGTTGCGTCTCTTCATCCACTGACTCCACTGCATCCGCCCTGCGGAACAGACCATACGTAGATCCAGGCAGTTTCTTATTGCTGTCATCTTTAGAAACCTTCTCGATCTCAATATCCGTTCTCGGTACATCATTGTACAGAGTATTATCTTCTACCGCATTTCCGTCCAGATCTTTCAGTCCTGTGAATTCCCCGTTGTCATTTATGGTAGCCACATATACTGTATTGTCCAGAACATATTTGCCCGATGCCTTAGTCTCCCGAACATAATACGTACCATTCAGAAGTTGTTTGAAACTCACGACACCCTTTGCATCACTGGTCGCCTTCGCTACCTCATTCTTGCATTCTGCGTCATTGTAAATGGTGAATTCCACGCCGCTTACCAGTTCTGTCTGCAGTGGATCCGGTGCACCTGCCAGCGTTTTATCAGCGCACGCCTCATACAGATAACCTCTCTTAATAAAACTCAGATCACTTCTGTCATTGGTAATCGCTCCCAGTTCCACCACCAGCAAATCACTTCCGATGGTCACATCATACTTCGTGTCATCCAACTGGTAGCCATCTGCCGCCTTCGTTTCCTGTACATAATATTTACCCCAGGAAATGTCCGTAAACGCAGCCACACCATCAGCGCCGGTAGCCACATCCTTGACCTTCTTGCCATCTTCCGCAAACAATGTAAAGATCGCGCCTGCAATAGCCTTCTGATCCGCAGCATCCACCTTGGTCAGATTTACCTTTCCAAGTGTTCTCACATTCTCCACATCACCAATCTCAAGCGTCTTATTCTGGTATTCCGCTGTATTATCCACCGTAAATTCTTTGGTAAATGCAGCCTTCGCATCCAGCTCATAGCCCTGCAGCGTCTTCGTTTCAACCACCTTATAAGAGCCCTTGTGATTCAGCGTAAACGTGATCTCGCCATTCTCATTACTTTCTTTGGCCTCAGCCTTCTTCCACTCCGTACCGTCTTTCTCGTACAATGTGAATTCCACGCCAGCCAGCGTAGCCTTGTCCGCAGCATCCTTCTTCGTCAAATGTACGTTGTACACCAGTGGTGCGTTGGTCATGGTCACATTTTTCACTGCCGCATAATCATTCGCGCCAATTTCAAATGCTACATGTGTCCCGTCTAATACGTAATTATCCAGTGTGCCGGTTTCCACAAAGTAGTACTTTCCTTCCGGCAGATCCTGTGTCGTAACGATACCAGCCGCATCCGTGACCAGCCCAGCCTGTACCGGCTTCGTGCCGCCCTCTGCATAAACATCAAAGGTAACACCTGCCAGCGCACCTGCTGCACCAGTCTTCGTCAGCTTGGCTTTCCCCAGCACCTTCAGGTTGCTTAATGTCAGCGTATTGGTACCCGCGCCCGCTGCCGCATCCGCCGCATTGGACATCTTCTGGTTCGTATCGATGACCAGCCTTCCCTGCTTATCCAGATGGAAGGTGACTGTTTTGCCTACAAGACTCTCATAGCCGGTCACTCTGTTTGTCTCTTCCAGCGTATAAGTATTTCCGACTACCAGCTGTCCCGTCAGCACTTTTGCATTAGTTCCGTCCGTCTTCCATGTGATCGGTGCCGTGCTTCCGTCTGCGAATGTACCGCTTAACTTCATCTCAGCACCGGCCAGCTTCGTTGTTGTTCCATAGACTACCTTGTCAATGGTCAGGCTGGTCTGCTTGTTCGTCACGAACTCATCCTCCGTGGTGGTACTCAGCCCGTCATTGTCGTAGGCCAGCGTTATGTCAGTTCCTGCATTCGCCCTGTCGATGGTAAATGTAATGCTCGGTGCCTTTCCTCCGGCATTTTCCAGTTCATAGCCATTCGGCGCCACGATCTCCGTGATGCGGTATGTGCCATAATCCAGATTTTCCAGTGTGAGCAGGCCGTCCGCATTTGTATCCGGCGTCAGGTTCTCTTTCATCACGTCATACTTCTTGCCGGTCAGCAGCTGCTGCAGCCATTCTATAAAGTTCGCCGGCGTCTTTTCCTGCTCCAGCTTGAAGACTGCATTATTCAGTTCGGTATGCTTGTCATCCGCGTCGACCTTCAGCAGATTTACCTTCGTTGCCTTGCGCTCATTATAAAGCCCCTGGCTCGCCGGTGTCTCCTGCTTACTGCTCAGGAATGCATCCACATCCGCCTGGTCCACACGCAGGTCAAAGTCTTTCTTGTCCGCATCCGTGGAAACACTGTCCTTGTCCACCGCCAGCGTCTTGCCGTATTCCGCATCCGTGACCGTAAACGCTGCTTCAAAGCTATTATTATTCTTTGCCTCATATCCCAGCGGAGACTGTGTCTCTTCCAGTGTATAAGTACCTTTTGCCAGTACAACCGGTGTCTCTGCTGCATTCGTTTCCACGCCATCCACCGCATACACATAAGCCTTACCCTGTGCATTGGTGCGCAGGTCATAGATCGTCTTACTTCCATCGTATGCAGAAGTGTGGACCATAGTGAAATGTGCCCCCGCATCGGCATTCGTGCCAAACGTATCTACAATCGCATCACCATTGGCTGCATCCAGTTTCGTCAGATCCAGGTATGCTTCAAACACCACATTGGCGATTTTTCCCAGATCCACAGAAAGCGATGTGCTTCCAATGGTCACGTCATACTTCTTGTCAGACAGCTTGTATCCTTCTGTCTCCTTTGTTTCCTGTACGTAATACGCGCCCCACGGAATGTCCGTAAACGCAGCCACACCATCCGCGCCGGTAGTCGCATCCTTGACCTTCGTGCCATCTTTCGTAAACAATGTAAAGATCGTGCCTGCAATGGCCTTGTCCGCAGCATCCACCTTGGTCAGCTTGACTGTGCCAGGGATTCTGGTATTTGCGATATCGCCCAGCTCCAGTGTCTGGTTCTGGTACGCTGGCGTATTGTCTACTGTAAATGTACGGCTGTAAGCAGTTGCTGCATCGTATTTGTAGCCAGTTGCTGCCGCCGTCTCAGTCACTTTATAAGTGCCTTTTTTACCAATCGTGAAGGAAAGTGTTCCGTTTTCTGCTGTCTTTTTTGCCTCTACTTTCGTCCATCCATCTGCGGCCGCAGCATCTTCCTGATACAGTGTAAATTCTGTCTCCGCAAGTCCAGTATCGCTGGCTGCGTCCTTCTTCGTCAGTGTCACGTTGTACACCAGCAGTTCATTGGTCATGGTCACTTCTATTACTTTTCCGTAATCTGCAGCGCCAATCTCAAATGTTACATGTGTCTCGTCTAATACGTAATTATCCAGTGTGCCGGTTTCCACAAAGTAGTACTTTCCTTCCGGCAGATCCTGTGTCGTAACGATACCAGCCGCATCCGTGACCAGCCCAGCCTGTACCGGCTTCGTGCCGCCCTCTGCATAGACATCAAAGGTAACACCTGCCAGCGCACCTGCCGCACCAGTCTTCGTCAGCTTGGCTTTCCCCAGCACCTTCAGGTTGCTTAATGTCAGCGTATTGGTGCCTGCGCCCGCTGCAGCATCCGCCGCATTGGACATCTTCTGGTTCGTGTCGATAACAAGCCTTCCCTGCTTATCCAGATGGAAGGTGACTGTTTTGCCTACAAGGCTCTCATAGCCGGTCACTCTGTTAGTCTCTTCCAGCGTATACGTATTTCCGACTACCAGCTGTCCAGTCAGCACCTTCGCATTCGCACCGTCTGTAGTCCATGTGATCGGTGTAGTGCTTCCGTCTGCGAATGTTCCACTCAGTTTCATCTCAGCACCGGCCAGTTTCGTTGTTGTTCCATAGACTGTCTTATCGATGGTCAGGCTGGTCTGCTTGTTCGTCACATATGCATCTTCCGGTGTAGTAATGATGCCATCATTATCATATGCCAGTGTAATGGTAGTCCCGGCGTTCGCCCTGTCAATAGTAACGGTGATACTTGGCACTTTTCCGTCCCCATTTTCCAGTTCGTAGCCGTTTGGTGCTTTTGTTTCTGTGATTTTGTATGTTCCGTAATCCAGATTGTCCAGGGTGAGCAGACCCTTTGCATTGTCTTCCGCCGTCAACGTCTCTGCGACCACATCATACTTCTTGCCCGTCAGCAGCTGCTGCAGCCATTCTATAAAGTTCGTCGGTGTACTTTCTTTCTCCACCTTGAATTCCGCATTATTCAATGCTGCATTGCTGTCTGCATCCTGTTTCATCAGCTGCACGGAAGTCAGCTTGCGTTCATTGTACAGACCTTCATAAGCCACTGTCTCCTGCTTACTGCTCAGGAATGCATCCACATCCGCCTGGTCCACACGCAGGTCAAAGTCTTTCTTGTCCGCGTCTGTGGAAACACTGTCCTTGTTCACGGTCAGCGTCTTGCCGTATTCCGCATCCGTGACCGTAAACGCTGCCTCAAAACTATTATTATTCTTTGCCTCATATCCCAGCGGAGACTGTGTCTCTGCCAGTGTATAAGTACCTTTTGCCAGTACAACCGGTGTCTCTGCTGCATTCGTTTCCACGCCATCCACCGCATACACATAAGCCTTACCCTGTGCATTGGTGCGCAGGTCATAGGTGGTTGTCTTGCTTCCATCATACGCAGACGTTTTAATCAGCGTGAAATGTGCTCCCGCATCGGCATTCGTACCAAATGTATCTGCAATCGCATCACCATTGGCTGCATCCAGTTTCGTCAGATCTAAATATGCTATGAAATCTGCATTGCTTACAGTCAATTTATTCTTATCCACAATTTGCTGATTATTAGTTGCATAATCATCCGCAGCGGTGATTGTAAAAGCATACTTCTTTGTTGCATCATTATAATACTGGTCCTTTGTCTTTGTCTCTTTGAAGTAATAACTGCCTTCTTCCAATCCATCGCCTAAAGACTTTGTTGTATTTCCAGCATCCACCCTCAAATCAGCAGAACCAATACTTGTCCATACACCATTGGTTCCTGTTGTCAAGCCTGTTGCCATCAGAATATCTGCATCACTGCCTGCCACATCCTTATAGAGATCAAACGCAACTCCTTCAATGCCAGTTTTCGGTGTACTGGTATCCTGTTTCGTCAACTGCACATGACCGGCGATCTTCAAGTTTGTCAGCGACAAGTTCAATCCGTCAGCTGCCACTACTGCTGCCTTTGTGGCACCAGCATCTGTGTAATTCAGATTCTGCGTAACCGTAATTTTGCCATCTGTGCTGATGCTAAACTTGATTGCTCCAGGAAGGCTTATAT
>JAQUWF010000159.1 GCA_028692975.1 Lachnospiraceae bacterium | reverse complement strand
CTCGCTTTTAATTCTGCGTCACTTGGTTTAAATCATGGAATGGCACATCAGCTTGGTGCCCAGTTCCATATACCGCATGGCCGTGCCAATGCCATGCTGTTGCCTCTTATTATTGAATACAATTCTGATATTCATCGTGACAGCAGAAGTAAAAAGGAGTATCCGCCGGCAGTTAAGAGATATTCCAATGTTGCACATCTTTTGGGACTGAGCAGTTTTAACAAGATCATGAGCGTGCGTTCTTTGATCCAGTGGGTTCAGTTTATGCTGAAAGATATGAATATACCGACTCATATTTCTGAGATTAGTTCTATCAGCGTAGATGAATACATGAGCAAGGTTGAAGTTATGGCAGAAGCAGCCATCGCAGATGCCTGCACCGTTACTAATCCAAGAAAAGCAACAAAAGAAGCAGTTATGCAGCTATACAGAAAATTGTGGTAATAAAAACCCCATTCCTGTTTGAATCACAGGGATGGGGTTTTTTGACAGTGCGCATAATTATTTTAGATATTTTCCGGGTGTTACACCCTTATATTTTTTGAAGGTTTTGATAAAATAACTCAGATCATTGAAGCCACAGTTTAATGCAATATCGGTGACGGAGTCCTCGGTGCTGGCGAGTTGGTAGCAGGCGTGTTCGATGCGGTGATAATTCAGATAATCCATGGGGCGCTTGTGGGTCATTTCCAAAAAGAACTTGCAGAAATATTTGGATGACATGTCTGCAGCTTTGGCAAGATCCTCCAGAGTCAGGGGCGAAGCGTAGGCGTTTTCAATCAATTCCAGCACGTTTTTTAATTGCATGATTCGTTTGTAGTCCCGGCGTGTCTGAGGGGCATCCTTCAAATAATATTTCTGACTGTAGACAATGCCGAAGAAATGATACAGCTGGCCAAAAACAGTCAGTTCATAGCCCAAAGGCCGGTACCGCATGGAGTCAAAGACATCCCACAGGATATTATGGACATCCGGCTGTTTCTTCGTGAAATGATGATAGATCAGGACGGAATGGTCGATGATATTCTGTATTAATTTTTTGCAGCTGGGATTGTGCTTTAAGAATGCATTCATGTCAAAGACGATACATTCATAGACGCAGGCATAGGGAATACCGGCATGAAGGGTGCCGCCATTAATAAAGAGGATATCACCCTCCTTGGCTATGATTTTTCGTTCATCCATGGTGATATGGAATTCTCCGCGGATAATGCGAATAATTTCATATTCGATGTGCCAGTGGTAGGACATGATATACTGGGGATGATTCTGATCTATATGATAGAACTCAAATGGAAAATCGTAGGTTCCCCGCTGTTTATTCTCGTTATAGTCTAAAAATTGCATAAGTTTCTCCTATCAAATTCGTGCATTATTGCCAAAAATACAAAAATGTGAATATTGTTATAGTTTTTGTTATTATAGCACAAGTATTTAAAAATTAACAGTAGTATACTTCTATCAACAGCGAAGGATAAACTTCGCGTAAATCGCAAAAAGAAAGTGGAGGTAATGTAATTATGGCAAAAAGCAGATTAATTGGCGACTATCCAGTAATCGGTATCAGACCTACTATCGATGGACGTAGAGGATACTTGAAAGTAAGAGAGTCTCTGGAAGATCAGACTATGGCAATGGCAAAAGCAGCAGCAGAGCTGTTCACATCTAATCTGAAATATTCCAATGGTGAGCCGGTTAAAGTTATTATCGCTGATACAACAATCGGACGTGTTGCTGAAGCAGCAGCATGTGAATCTCAATTCAAAAAAGCTGGTGTAGATATTACACTTACAGTTACTCCTTGCTGGTGCTACGGTGCTGAGACCATGGACATGGACAAGCACACCATCAAAGGTGTTTGGGGATTCAACGGAACTGAGAGACCAGGTGCTGTTTATCTTGCATCCGTTCTGGCTACTCATGCTCAGAAAGGTCTTCCTGCTTTTGGTATTTATGGACATGATGTTCAGGAAGCGGATGATACAGAGATCCCAGAAGATGTTAAGACGAAATTACTTCGTTTTGGTCGCGCAGCAGTTGCAGCAGCTACCATGAGAGGCAAATCTTATTTACAGATTGGTTCTGTTACCATGGGTATCGGCGGATCTATCATTGATCCTGCTTTCATCGAAGAATATCTTGGCATGCGTGTTGAGTCTGTAGACGAAGTTGAAATCATCCGTCGTATGTCTGAGAACATCTATGATGAGGCTGAATATCAGAAAGCTCTGGCTTGGACCAAAGAGAAATGCCCGGAAGGATTTGATAAGAACCCTGAAGAAATCAAGAAATCTCCGGAACAGAAAGAGTCTGACTGGGAATTTGTTGTTAAGATGATGTGTATCATCAAAGACCTGATGAATGGTAATGCGAATCTGCCGGAAGGCTGTGAGGAAGAGGCTGTTGGACACAACGCTATCGCAGCTGGTTTCCAGGGGCAGAGACAGTGGACAGACTTCTATCCAAACTGTGATTACCCAGAAGCCCTTCTGTGTACTTCTTTTGACTGGAATGGCGCTAGAGAGCCATACATCCTTGCTACTGAGAATGACGTTCTCAATGGTCTTGGTATGTTATTCCAGAAATTATTGACAAACTCTGCTTCTATGTTCTCTGATGTTCGTACATACTGGAGTCCTGAAGCGGTTAAGAAAGCTACTGGTTATGATCTGGAAGGTGCTGCAAAAGAGTCTGGTGGATTCTTACATCTGATCAACTCTGGTGCTTCCTGCCTTGACTTCAACGGCGAAGCGGTTGATGCAAACGGCAATCATGTTGTAAAACCTTGGTATGATGTTACAGAAGCTGATCAGGATGCTATCCTGAAAGGAACTACTTGGTGTGCAGCTGATAATGGATATTTCAGAGGTGGCGGATATTCTTCAAGATTTGAAACCAAATATGAAATGCCTATGACTATGATTCGTCTGAATCTGGTTAAGGGTCTTGGCCCGGTTATGCAGATTGCTGAAGGCTGGTCTGTTGCTCTGCCAGAAGAAGTTTCTGACAAACTCTGGAAGAGAACTGACTATACATGGCCTTGTACCTGGTTTGCTCCAAGAACTAATGGTCAGGGCGCATTCAAGACAGCTTATGATGTTATGAATAACTGGGGTGCTAACCATGGTGCCAGCGCTTATGGACATATCGGAGCTGATCTGCTTACTCTTTGCTCTATCCTTCGTATTCCGGTTTCTATGCATAATGTTGCGGAAGAAGATATCTTTAGACCATCTGCATGGAATGCTTTTGGTGTTGATAAAGAGGGACAGGATTACAGAGCTTGCCAGAATTATGGTCCTCTGTATAAACTGTAAGATTTTGATTTATTTCCCCTGGTGGCTTCGGCTGCCGGGGGTTTTTTTGTTTGGATGGGGACGGATGCGGCTGCTTGTATCATGCGGCGTGCCGATTCTTGTTACGGAAAGGCTAGGAGAAGTGGAGCAGCCTGTGAAGCACATCAACCACATTCGAACCGTTTGCTGATGCAAACGCTTCTCAGGTGGTTTTGAAATCGGTTTTGGAAAACCGATTTCAGTGCTCCCCAGGCCGTTCCACTTCTCCAAGTCTTTCTACGCAACAAGAATCCGAGGCACGTCGCACGATACAAGCAGCCGCATCCTGTGCGTTGAAAATAACTGGGAGGGGGCCATCGCTTCGCTCGGCGGAGGTTGCAGTACAGGTTGAAAGACGGAAAGTTGTTGTGGGACCGTATGGCAGGCGATAAAGTACGGTTTGAATGGCAGAAAACTGTTTTGGGACCGTATGGTAAGCGATAAAGTACGGTTTGAATGCCGAAAAGTTGCTATGGGACCGTATGGTAGGCGATAAAGTACGGTTTGAAAGGCAGAAAACTGTTTTGGGACCGTATGGTGAGTGATAAAGTACGGGTTGAATGACGGAAAGTTGTTATGGGACCGTATGGCAGGCGATAAAGTACGGTTTGAATGCCGGAAAGTTGTTATGGGACCGTATGGTGAGCGAAAAAGTACGGTCTGGAGAGCTCAAAGTTGCTGTGGGGCTGTATATGGTGCTTTGTTATGTTTTGCTAACTTGAAAAAGTAAATTCCAGTGCAGAAGTAAATTCCACACCTATTTAAAATTCATTGGTTTTATTATACTTTTATAAGTTGAAAACACTGATTTCTGTTATAATAAGACCAGCTTCTTAGAAAAAAACTGATTTCGGGGTATGGCAAACGGACCACTGGAAGGCAGTGTGCTAGACTAAATTCCACCGGTCACATTTGAAAAATGTGAAAGTTTAAGTTCTATTCCGACAGCAGATTTCTGGATAGTTATTAGTGGTTAAAGCGGATCAGCTTAGGCGTTAGATTGACCTCATCGGGCTCAATTCGTCTAAGCTGAAATGCATTTAAGGTTTCTTCTCCAAACACTTCCAGGGCAACATTATAAGGAGTTTTTCCATTCAGGCTTTCCCGAGGTGTCGAATTGATGTGATTCACAATCAGGTTCACATCCCACTGCGTCAGGAATTCAAAGCTGGTCCCTTTTGGAAGCACCATACGAAGCATGGTATGTGCTTGTTCAAGGCCACCTTTTTGTCCGCTGCTCATGGGCAAGGTTTTCGTCCTTGTGGTCTGCACGGTCAAGGTACTGGTAAACCTCGATACTGACCTCAACAGACAAGGCTTGTCCGTTTATTTGTATGGTGATTTCCATAACCTTTCCTCCGTTCAGATTTTTTGGTCTGAACGGGGCCGGTGGGGAACGGCAGCGAGGGTCTATAAACGCAAAAATGCCCGACTGAATAAAGGTCAGTCGGGCATGGGCATACCTATTTCCTGTTGGGTGAAATGGGTGTTCAGCTATATGGACACAGTACCCCATTGGCGGGGAGTGAC